>DASSWD010000077.1:0-4040 GCA_035705335.1 Marinobacter sp.
TCTGATGCGGGATCTGATTTCAGCCGCTCTGGATGAGCTGGAGACGAGTTTCCCCTACGTTCAGGGCGACAAAGTGGTCGCCTATGATGAGGACGGTTTCGAAATCTATGAGGACCAGGGCCTGACGCCTCGTTTCGTGGCGCTTAGCCAGAAACACATTCAGCGCCTGAAGGCCCGTCAGCTGGAATCCGTGGCCTGAGGCCACGGATTTACTTCCCCTTTGACGCCAGCCGATCCTTGAGCGGACCCTGATTCACCAGGTCGTCCAGGGCAGCGCCAATCATGTCATTCAGAATATCGCTTTCACTGCGGTCCGGGTAAAGCTCCGCCAGTGCGGCGACCCGTGCCGCATCCTCCAGCGGCAAACGCAGGTTGTACTCATGACTGCGCTCGGCGTCCTGCTTTTCCTGTTCCCAGTGTTGGGGTAAATCGGTCACTTTCATGGCTGCTCCTTGGGCGAAGTGTTTGAATCGCCGATAGACTTTGTTCGTTGATCCTTAGTATCGTAAGTTTACTCCGCTTCCGTCAATTCAGAAGGATCCTGCCGTGACCGAATTGCATCCCGACCTGAGAGAAAACGTGCGCTTGCTGGGCGAGCTGCTGGGCCAGAGTATCCGCCGTTTTCCAGGCCAGGACTGTTTCACCCTGATCGAAGAAATCCGGGCGGCCGCCAAGGCCGACCGGCGTCAGGAAAGCGGATCCGGGCAGCGGCTGGTCAAACTGCTGCGCCAACTGGAAGACGACGAGTTGCTGCCGGTCACCCGCGCGTTCAACCAGTTTCTGAATCTCGCCAACCTGGCGGAGCAGTATCACGGCATTCGTCGCAAGCAGGGGCATCCTTCTGATCTTATGGTGGAATCCCTGGCTGAGGTGTTTGAACGACTAAAGTCCGGCGGCGTTGCCCCGGAGGACCTGCATCGCCGGGTCGCAGAACTGCGCATTGAATTCGTACTGACTGCCCATCCCACGGAAGTAGCCCGCCGCACCCTGATCCAGAAATACGATGAAATGTCCGACTGCCTGGCCCGGCTGGATCACGACGACCTGATGCCCGCCGAACGGGACGAAATCGTGAACCGGTTGTCGCAACTGATTACCGAAGCCTGGCACACCGATGAGATTCGCCACGAGCGCCCCACCGCCGTGGATGAGGCCAAGTGGGGCTTTGCGGTGATCGAGAACAGCCTGTGGCAGGCCCTGCCGCGCTTCCTGCGCAGCCTGGATGCCTCGCTGGAGGACGCTACCGGGAAGGGGCTGCCGCTGGACGCGTCACCGATCCGCATCGCATCCTGGATGGGTGGCGACCGCGATGGCAACCCGAACGTGACCCACAAGGTGACCCGGGAGGTGTTCCTGCTGGGCCGCTGGATGGCGGCGGATCTCTACCTCAGGGACATTCAGTCGCTGCGGGCCGAGCTCTCCATGTGGCAGGCCAGTGACGAGCTGCGTGCCCGGGTCGGTGAGGCTCGCGAGCCGTATCGGGTAGTGCTGGCCGAGCTGCGGGACCGGCTGGTGAAAACCCGGGACTGGGCCGAAGCCCGGGTCAAGGGCCTGCCGGCCGATGACACCGGTATTCTGTTCGAGAACGAGGACCTGACGGCACCGCTGAAGCTGTGTTACCGCTCGCTGGTGGATTGCGGCCTGGAAGCCATTGCCAACGGCCCGTTGCTGGATACCCTGCGCAGGGCCCACACCTTCGGCCTGCCGCTGATTCGCCTTGATATCCGCCAGGAGGCCTCCCGGCATACGGAGGCAGTAGCGGAAATGGTCGCCTATTCCGGCCTGGGCGACTACCTGTCCTGGACGGAGCAGGAGCGCCAGGGTTTTCTGTTGAAAGAGCTACGGGGGCGCCGGCCGCTGGTGCCCAGAAACTGGCAGCCATCGGATGCGGTGCGTGAAGTGCTCGCGACCTGCGAGGTGGTTGCCCGGCAGACACCGGAAGCCCTGGGTTCCTATGTCATTTCCATGGCCAGCAAACCGTCGGATGTGCTGAATGTCATTCTGCTGCTTCGGGAAGCGGGTATGCAGTTCCCGATGCGGGTGGTGCCGCTGTTCGAAACCCTTGATGACCTCACCGGCGCACCGGACAGCATGGCCGCACTGTTTGAGGTGGAGTGGTATCGGGAGTACTGCCAGGGCCGTCAGGAAGTGATGATCGGCTACTCGGATTCCTCCAAGGATGCCGGCCAGCTGATGGCCGCCTGGGCCCAGTACCAGGCGCAGGAAAAACTCACGGCCGTGGCCCGGCAGTACGACGTGCACCTGACCCTGTTTCACGGCCGTGGTGGCACGGTTGGCCGTGGCGGCGGGCCGGCCAACCGGGCGATTCTGTCCCAGCCCCCGGGCTCGGTAAACGGCAGCTTCCGGATTACCGAGCAGGGCGAGATGATTCGCTTCAAGTTTGGTCTGCCCCGCCTGGCCGTCCAGAGCCTGACCCTCTACACCACCGCGGTCATCGAGGCGACGCTGGCACCGCCACCCGCGCCTGAAGACAGTTGGCGGGAGATCATGGACTGGCTGACCGAGCGCTCGCTCAAGGCGTATCGTGATGTGGTTCGGGAAAACCCGGATTTCGTGCCCTATTTCCGCCAGGTCACTCCGGAAACCGCGCTTGGTAAACTGGCATTGGGCAGCCGCCCGGCCCGTCGCAAGGCCACCGGCGGCGTGGAGAGCCTGCGGGCCATCCCCTGGATTTTTGCCTGGACCCAGATGCGCCTAATGCTGCCCAGTTGGCTGGGCAGTGATGTGGCACTGGAAGAAGCCGCCGAGCATGATCGCCTTCCGGCACTGCGCGCGATGATGGCTGGCTGGCCGTTCTTCCGCACCTACATCGACATGCTGGAAATGGTACTGGCCAAGGCGGATCTGCGCATTGCCAGCTATTACGAGCAGACTCTGGTGGATGACGAACGGCTCATAAGCTTGGGCGAGGGTCTGCGGGAGCGCCTGAATCAATGCATCCGGCGCCTGCTGGAACTGAAGCAGCAGTCGGCGCTGCTGGAACATGAACCGGTTTTCGCCCATTCCATGAAAGTGCGCAATCCCTACACTGATCCCCTGCATTACCTGCAGGCAGAGCTGCTGCGCCGGGATCGGGAAAGCGAAGGCAAGGGCGAAGTCCCGGACAAGGTTGAGCGGGCACTGAAGGTCACCATGGCGGGCATCGCGGCCGGTATGCGCAATACCGGTTAATGTGCATAATAAAACCGGGGCGGGACAGCGCCGGTCAGTATTACACAGGAGTTTCACCCGTTGGCATTGTCGGAAAAGCTGGCGCATTTTTTACATCGCAAGGGCATTGCGTTCGAGCAGGTTGACGTTGCACCTGCGGCGAATCTTGACGCCGCCATCCTGGCGTCGGCGTCTCTTCAGCGTACCTTTATCAAAGCCACGTTGCTGATCGACATCAGCGGCGTGCTGATGGCCGTTCATCGGCATGACAGCAGTCTTGACCTGGATGCCATCGGGCAATTTACGGGTCGCCGCCTGCAGCCATTGACGGCCCGACAGACATCCCGGCTGTTCAGCGACTGTGACCCGGGCTTCGTGCCACCGGTGGGCGCCGCCTGGGATATCAGTGTGCTGGTGGACGAAGACGTTGTGCTTGCGGACCAGCTGGTATTCTCCGGCGGTACCGACCAGACCCTGGTGACCATGGACGGCCGCTCACTCCGGCTGGCGCTTGCCGGTGCACGGCAGGGCCATCTGGTTATACGCGGGCCCGGGACTGATGGCAGGGAGGCCCTGACCCTCGAAGAAGTGGCCGACAAACTCCAGCGGCTCTACCGCTTGCCGCCCATGCCGGCGCTGGCGCTGCGCATTCTGCGATTGACCGCCAACACGGAAGCCACCGCCCGGGAGCTGGCCGAGCTGATCGAATTTGACCCGAGCCTGACGGCGCAGATCATGCGCTACGCCCGATCTGCGTTATTTCATTATCCCGGGCAGATCAACTCGGTGCAGGAAGCCGTAACACGGGTACTTGGCTTTGATCGGGTTGCACACATCGCCATGGGGATTGCCTCAGTGCGGGCATTCGA
>DASSWD010000078.1:0-2294 GCA_035705335.1 Marinobacter sp.
GCCACCGATACGAAATTTGTGCAGAAGATGGACAAGGAACGCTACGCCATTGAACACACGCACGCGGATGAAATCCGGCGGGCGGCGACGGCGATCCGCCACCACGCCTTTGATTGAGTTGACGCGCCAGATTGCGATCAGCCCTGGTTGAGGATGCCCGCCATCGCCATGATGCTGTCCTTGCTGCTGACCAGTTCATCGAACTGCTCTTCGACAGCGGCCCGGTCCAGCCCCAGCTCGTCATAGACCGACTGCGGAACGGCCTCTCCAGCACCGATTGCCACACCGCGGTCCGTCAGCAATTGCCGCCCCAGCCAAAGCAAGCGGGCGTAGACAGCGTGCGGCCCATCGTAACTCGGGTTTTTCTGGTAACGGATGGCCAACGTGACCTCATCCGGCATGCCCCAGTTTTCCATCAGTTGCGCCGCAATCTGTTCCCGGGTGATGCCCAGCAAAAAATGCTCAATCACACTGGAATCCAGGTGCGGATTCACTTCCAGCGAACGGCACACCAGCTTGAAGTGCGGCGGGAACACCTGCGCCAGCACCAGATAGCCAAAGTTGTGCAGCAACCCGGCCAGATAGGCCAGACCAAACAGTGGCCGCTTGCCCCGGGGCATCATGCTGGCCAGAATCCCGGCGGACTGCGCCTGCCAGATCGCCTGCTGCCAGTAGTCCACATGGCCTTCGGGATGATCTTTCGGGTGTTTTAGAGCCCGGCCCAGCGCCAGGCCCATGGCCAGGTTCATCACCAGATCGAACCCCAGCACCCGTGACACCGCATCGTGCACGGAACGCACTTGCCCGGCAGCGGCATAGAACGAGGACGACGCCCAGCTCACCACCTGGGCGGCCAGGCTGGGATCACTTTCCACCACATCCACCAGATCCCCCATCACTGCGTTCGGGTTCACCCGCAGGTGAATAATGCGCTGGGCGGTCTCCGGCAGCGGCGGTAATTCCAGGGTATCTTCCAGACGCTGCTGGATGCGCAACCCGGTAAATTTCTTGATCGCCGAGTGCAGCTGGTCCCGATCCGTGGAGTGATCGTCGAGGTTGACCGAAATCGATGCGATGTCCACGGTGAAAGCCAGCCGGTCGGCCTTGGCCGTCAATTGGCGGAAGTCCTCCACCGGCATGACAATCGCCAGGCTTTGTTCAGGCAGTGCCAGGGCGATGCAATTCAGATCGTCTACCCGCTTGTCCACCACGGTGGGCCAACCGGTCAACGAAGGCAAGGCCGGCAGTTCCTGCAAACCCGCGCGCTGGCGAACGCGCACCTGTTCCCGGCGTTGCATGATCCGGAGATCCCGACCCAGCTTCTTGTTCAGGGTTTCCAGATCAATCATGTCATCGCGGCGGCAAATCACCTGAAGATTGCCCTGCTCGTCGTTCAGCAACACCATGCGCAGCATGTGTTCCGGGCTGATCTGGCTGGCACTTCGAAATGACACGCCGGCGGCGTTATCACCCAAGGCCTGCTGGACCACAACGGGGAGTTCCATAACTTTCTCCGAATGAACGTTCAGACTGTATTTGGCGGCATTCCGCCCCGGTAATCAAGCGCGATGCTCCGGAAACTTGACCAGGCTCAGCATCGTTTATTGCTATACGTCACCGTATCGAATGCGCTCGCCGAGCCAACGGCGAATCAGCGCGTCAACGATGGCTTTTCTGGGCATCAGCGACGGCGCCATTTCCCGGACCGGTTCGATCCAGCCCTTGTCGCGCTCAAAATCCGCCAGCCGGAACTGCATCAGGCCAGTCTGGCGGGTGCCCAGGACTTCCCCCGGGCCACGAATTTCCAGATCCTTTTCGGCAATGAAAAAGCCGTCCTGACTGTCCCGGAGCGCCTGCAGCCGGGCCTTGCCGTTGGCAGACAGCGGTGGATGGTACATCAGCACACAGAAACTGGCTTCCTCGCCCCGGCCCACCCGGCCGCGTAACTGGTGGAGTTGGGCAAGCCCCAGGCGCTCCGGATTTTCAATGATGATCAGGGAGGCGTTGGGCACATCCACTCCGACCTCGATGACGGTCGTCGCAACCAGAAGATCCAGATCGCCGTTTTTGAAGCGCTCCATCATCTCCGCTTTTTCCGGGGCCTTCAGGCGACCGTGAACCAGGCCGATTTTCAGTTCCGGCAGGCGCCCGGACAATTCCTGAGCCGTCACTTCCGCCGCCTGGCATTGCAGCGCCTCCGATTCTTCTATCAGGGTACACACCCAATACGCCTGGCGGCCAGCGGCGCAGGCCTGTCGAACCCGCTCGATAATGTCGTCCCGGCGGCTGTCCGG
>DASSWD010000079.1:0-2156 GCA_035705335.1 Marinobacter sp.
GGCCCTGATGACGGCGCTGACCGGCCCGGTGGAATTCCGGGTGACGGCACCGGTGGCCATGAGCTGGACCTTGATCCGCATCGGTGACCGGGTTCAGGTCCACAGCCAGCCAGACCCCGGGCCTGCGCTGGTGATTGCCGGCCACCCGATGGCCTTCGTTGCCATGGCCACCGGCGACCCCCAGGTGATCCCCAGCGGCCGTTTGCGGATTCAGGGCGATACCGCCCTGGCACACCGGTTCCAGCAGGCTGTCGAGCAACTCAACCCGGACTGGGAAGCGGCTCTGGCACAGCACATCGGCGATGTGCCTGCCCATTTCATCGGCCAGCGCCTGCGCGGCGCGCTGGCCTGGAGCCGTCAGGCGATAGCCGCGATGAACGCCAACGTGGAAGAGTACATCCACGAGGAAAGCCAGACCTTGCCCGGCCGCCGGGAGCTGGAAGCCACCTTCCGACAGATCGACGACCTGCACCTGAGTGTCGAGCGCCTGGAAGCACGGCTGAACCAACTGCTCAACGCCGCACCCAATCCCACAACGGAGCACCCGTGACCCGCCTGCAACGCCTGTTCCGAATTGCCTGGGTGTTCTGCCGCTACCGGCTGGACCGCTTCCTGCCATTATCGGAACTACCGACGCCGCTGAAAATCCTGTTTATCCTCGCGCCCTGGCACCTGTTCCCGGAGCCAAAGCTCAGCCGCGGTGACCGTTTGCGGCTGGCACTGGAAGAACTGGGGCCGGTGTTTGTGAAATTCGGGCAGATTCTGTCCACCCGCCGGGATCTGCTGCCCGACGACATGGCCGATTCCCTGAAACACCTGCAGGACCGGGTGCCGCCCTTCCCCAGCGACCAGGCCCGGGCCATCATCGAATCGTCCCTCGGGGCGCCGGTGTCAGAGTTGTTTACCGAGTTCAGCCCGGACCCGATGGCCTCGGCCTCGGTCGCCCAGGTTCATGCCGCCACCCTGCCCAACGGCCAGAACGTGGTGGTCAAGGTACTGCGCCCCGGTATCGAAAGGGTGATCCGCCAGGATCTGGCCCTGATGTACCTGATGGCCGGACTGCTGGAGAAATACTGGTCCGAGGGCAAACGCCTGCATCCGGTCGAGGTGGTCGCCGATTACGACGCCACCATCCACGATGAGCTGGATTTGCAGCGCGAAGCCGCCAACGCCAGCCAGTTGCGGCGCAACTTCGAGCACTCCTCACTGATCTACATTCCGTTCATCGACTGGAACTACACCCGCAAACCGGTGCTGGTGATGGAGCGCATCCACGGCATTCCCATCGCCGATGTAGCCGCGCTCAACGCCGCCGGTGTGAACATGAAGGTCCTGGCGGAAAAAGGCGTGGAAATCTTCTTCACCCAGGTGTTCCGGGACAGCTTTTTCCACGCTGACATGCACCCGGGCAACATCTTTGTGGACGTGAGCAACCCGGCGGACCCGCGTTACATCGCCATAGATTTTGGTATCGTCGGCACCCTGGCTCCGGACGATCAGAGCTATCTGGCCCGCAACCTGCTGGCGTTCTTCCGCCGGGATTACCGGCAGGTGGCGCAGCTGCATATCCAGTCCGGCTGGGTGCCGGCGGATACCCGGGTCAACGAGTTCGAGGCCGCCATCCGCACCGTATGTGAGCCGATTTTCGAGCGCCCGCTGAAAGACATTTCGTTCGGCCACTTCCTGCTGCGGCTGTTCCAGACCGCCCGGCGGTTCAACATGGAAGTTCAGCCGCAACTGGTGCTGCTCCAGAAAACCCTCTTGAACGTGGAAGGGCTGGGCCGGCAGTTGTACCCGGACCTGGACCTGTGGAGCACCGCGCAGCCGTTCCTCGAGAAGTGGATGCGCCAGCGCATCGGCCCGCAAGGATTGATCAAATCCCTGCAAAGTCATCTGCCGGCCTGGCTGGAACAGTCCCCGGAAATGCCGCAACTGATTCACGATGCGCTGCTGCAACTGCGCGGCAGTGGGCCCACCGAAGCCCAGAACCAGGCCACTCTGGCGCTGATGAGAGAACAGCAGCACCGCACAGAGCGACGCTGGCGCCGGTCTGTCATCGCAGGCGTGTTGGTGGTTGCCGCTCTGGCCGGCACCCAGGCCGACGCACAACAGTGGTTTGCCGACCTGCCCTGGTGGGGTTGGGGCTTGCTTGCCGG
>DASSWD010000080.1:0-5669 GCA_035705335.1 Marinobacter sp.
CGTCTAACCCGGCGTGGAGAACGAACCTGTGTCCGAGTCCGTCAGCAACCAGGTCAACACCATCAACAGCACCAGGATAATCAGGTAAGCCACGGGCACCGCGCGCCAGCTAAAGGCGGTTTCCAGGGCGGACACCAGAGCGTAATCAAGGGCGACGCCCGCCACCGCTGCGGCCAGGAGCCCAAGTGCCAGGCCCCAGTAGCCCGCGGGAACCCGCGCCACCACAAACCGCAAACTGGCGACGAAACATCCCCCGGCCAGGCCAAGTCCTGCGGCCACCAGCAGGTAGCCGGTAACGCCGTCAGCCCAGCAAAGGACAACCATAGCCAACGCCAGTCCGGCGAGGCACAGCAACATCAACCGCCGGCCATCCCAGCGCCCGGCGGCCCGTCTCAGCGGCACCGCCAGCAGAGCGCTGGCTAACACGGGCATAATCAGCAGCAGGCCAGCCCAGGCAGCAGGCGGCGAAAGATGCACCATGAGAGTGACAAACAACGACCAGCAACCAGAGACCACGACAAACCCGGCCCACACCAGTGGCAGGGTCACCACAAGGGATGATGCGGTATCGTCCTGTTCCGGCTTTGTTGGCATTGTTCACCTCGCATAGCTCTCTTTAAGTCTCGGGGTGCCGGAACTGCCGGTCAAAGGCTACGATGGGTTATCACCCAAGGGGGTAAGGGAGTATCCTGAAGGAGGTATCGGTAATACAGGTTAAGGGTAGTAACCTATCCGCACCTGCCAAGCTTAAGCCACTGATCTGTACGGAAGGGACTCATGACATCATCCAGCCCATTGGTGAACCGCCTGGCGCTGGCCTTTGGCGCTATTGTGCTGACGGCCCTGGTGAGCATGGCAACCACACTGGCCGTATCGCGCAGCATTGAAGGCAACGCCACGGCGATCAATCACATGGGCGCTCTGCGTATGGGCGCCTACCAGGTGTTGGCCGAATTGGCAGATGTCAGCGACAATAGTGGTTCGGTGGACATCGCCCGGACGCTAACCGATTACGAGCAGCGCCTGAACAACCCAGCCATTATTCGCGCCCTACCCGCTGAACCGGACCACCCCCTGCAACAGAGTTACCAGGCCCTGCTGAACCACTGGCAAGACACAGTGAAACCGGTGCTGACAGATCGCGCCAATCTTGCCACCCCAACGTTTGATGCCCAGGCCAGTGTCCAGACTTACGTTGCTCAGGTTGATGAGCTGGTCAGCCTGCTGGAACAGCGAACCGAAGCCAGAATCTGGGTGCTGCACCTGATTCAGATCATCAGCCTGGCGTTTTCCGTAATCATTGCACTGGTGCTGTTCCTCAACCTCAAGAACCGCATTCTGCGCCCTTTGCGCAAACTGGTGCACATTGCCCGTGCGGTGGGCGAGCAGGACTTCAGCCAGAAAGCCCACCTTTCGGGCGCGGATGAACTGGCCACCCTGGGTACCGCGTTTGATCAGATGACCAGCGAGCTGGCGCTCTCCTACCACAAACTTGAAGAACGGGTGCGGGCCAAAACCGAGGAACTGGAAACCAGCCATGCGGCGCTGGAGGTGATGCATTCCGCCAGCCGGAATCTGTTCGCCAACCACGACCTGTGCAGCGGCGCCATCCCCCTGCTGCAGGACATTGAGCGCCTGTTGGGCATCGGGCCGATACGCCTGTTCCTGCACGACAAATCCTCGGCAGAACCGATCGAAGCCGTCAATACCGCCAGCCTCAAGCGCCCCTTCTACTGCCGGGATCACAATTGCAACGCCTGCCTGGTGGCACCAGAGCAGTATGACGAGCTGCCGCTGGAGAACAACGATGGCCGCCGTCTGCTGCTGCCAATCCGCACACCCGGCCAGCTGCTGGGCACGCTGGAGGTCTGGTATCCCGCCGATACCGAATTACCGGCCACCACCCGGCGGCTGCTGGAAACCCTGACCGATCAGCTGGCCACGGCGATATTTCTGGAACGGCAGATTACCGAAGAACAGCAACAGACACTGGCGGAGGAACGCACGGTGATTGCCCGGGAACTGCACGACTCGCTCGCCCAGTCCCTCTCGTATCTAAAAATTCAGGTTACCCGCCTGCGCCGACTGGACATCCAGGGCGAACAGCAGTCTGTACACAGCGGCATTCTGGACGAGCTAAGCACCGGTCTGAACAGCGCTTACCGGCAATTGCGGGAGTTGCTGGCCACCTTCCGGCTGAAGCTGGACACACCCGACCTAGCTTCTGCCCTGGACCGCACCATGGCCGAATTTTCGGAGCGCCACGGCAAACCCCTGCGGCTGGATTACAACCTGCCACCGCAGACCCTGTCGCCCAATGAGGAAATCCACACCCTGCAGATCATCCGTGAAGGCCTGGCGAACGCGGTCAAGCATGCAGATGCCACGGATATCACCGTGCAGGTACTGTTCGAAACCCCCGCCGTTCGCGTTTGCATCCGCGATAACGGCCGGGGCCTGCCGGGTGGTGATCAACCGGCAAATCATTATGGCCTGGTGATCATGCAGGACCGGGCCCGCACCCTGGGCGGCGACATTCGCGTGGACAACCACGTTGAGGGCGGCGTTGAAGTGACCCTGACCTTCGTGCCCAAGTACCGGAACCTGATCGCCACCGAACCCGCCACAGCCTGATTCATCTGACGGAATTGAGGAGCATCATGACGGACTCACCCGCAAGCATTCTGCTGATCGACGACCACCCACTGCTGCGCCAGGGCATCAAACAGCTGATCAGCATGGAGGCCGATATGACCGTTGCCGGCGAAGCCAGCAATGCCGCGGACGGCATTCGCCTGGCCACCGAACTGGAGCCGGATCTGATCCTGATGGACCTGAACATGCCGGAAATGGACGGCATTGAGGCACTGCAAACCCTGCGGGAGATGAACGTGGCCTCCCGTATCATCATGTTTACCGTGTCCGACCAGGAAGACGACGTGGTAGCTGCCCTGCGTGCCGGAGCCGACGGCTATCTGCTCAAAGACATGGAGCCGGACGATATGGTGGAACGCCTGCGCCAGGCGGCCGTTGGCAAACTGGTGATCAGTGACCGACTGACCACCCTGCTGGCAGAGGCACTGCGCTCCAACAAACCCCAACAAACCAGCCGCCCGGATTTCGACAGCCTGACGCCACGGGAAAAAGACATCCTGAAGCTGATTGCCGAGGGACTGTCCAACAAGATGATCGGGCGCAAGCTGGACATCAGCGATGGCACCGTGAAGGTGCACGTGAAGCACCTGCTCAAGAAGCTGAACCTGCGTTCGCGGGTGGAAGTGGCGGTGTGGGCCGTCGGGGAAGGACTCTACAAGAGCTGAGCTATATCAAACCGGCTCCCCCAGCCGCCGCATCCGGTTTGAGATCACCGGCGGGGTACGGGTGTTGTAAAAACCACGGCAACCGGCAAAGGACAGTCTTTCAGCCCCGCCTTGATTCGCGGGCGAGAAAGGCAAAATGCCGCCACATACCCATGCTGGTCACGACCCAGGCTCCGAATGCCAGCCAGATCGTTACTGCTGGAATGACCATCAAAAAAGGCGTGCCCAGCGCATCCGCCAGGCGAATTGTCCCTGTGGTATACATGGCCAGAGGAAACACCAGGCTCCACAGTTGAGGCTCATAGTCCAGCTTGTGGCGCTGAATAACATGCCGCCACAGAGTCAGACCGAACAACAGCGGTATCCACCAACTGGCAATCGACCAGAAGAACAGGGTAAAGCCTTTCATAAACGGCAGAAAGCCGGCCAGCAAGCTGCTTTCCTGCCCGCGGAGGATGAGTGTAGAACCGGCCAGTGTCGCAATGGCGACGGCGCCCATGTTGATCCAGTATGGCGGCCCCAGCGTCTCGGCGTTCAGCCTCAGAAATGTCAGCCGGTAGAAGATCAGGGTGATAATGGCCAGGTAAAGCATGCATCCGATCATGAACATGCACAGCGCAAAAAACAGCCGTAAGTCCTCAGGACCGCTCCATGGCACCAGCGCAGTCAGTATGGCGACTGACTGGGTACTGACCGCCGCCAGTAACCAGGCACCGTTGATGCCAGTATCCAGAGTGGGCTTTTCCGTGCGGGTGGTAACCGCAATAAAGAACGTGTACATGATGACGGCCCAGAGAATAACTCCGAGCCACCAGAACGCCGCCGCAATATCATTCCACTCGAGCAGCAACTGGAACTGGGAACCCAGGATGCAGGTGCCAGCGACGAGCGTGAAAAAGCCTGGGCCCCGGGCGTGGCTCATCATGTCGTCAACCAGAGACGCCGGATACCATAGCGTCCGAACCAGTGTCATAAACCACAGGAACCCCCAGGCCAGGCAATTGGCGGCCAGCAATGCCAGAGCCAGAATACGATACTCCAGCAAATTCAATGCGATGGAGGTGGCTCCCGTTGCCATCACCACCGCAAAATAACCCGGAAACAGCCCTGCCGCCGCCGTACGGATCAGACCCCCCAGGTGGCTGGGCCACTTTTTTATTGTTGCTGCCATTGCACCCTCAATTGACAAACATCGGACATCATCGCCGTTAGATACTGCAGTTTGGCATAGAGTGAATGTTTCGTTGCTTTCTGCCTCATTGCATGGATCATCTGCTAAAATCTATCTCGAATACACCTTTTCGGATTGCTTCGGTCACTGCGTGAGGGAAAACGCCATGGGTGGTTTTACAGTCAGACTCTATCGCTACAACCCGCAGGACGACGTACCTTACAATCAGGTTGTTGAGGTTGGCAACGAGTACCGCCACTGCATGGTTCTGGACCTACTGGAGCATCTGAAAACCCGGGACACTACCCTGGCGTTCCGCCGCTCCTGCCGGGAAGGCGTTTGTGGCTCCGACGGTTTGAGCATCAACGGCCGCAATGGGCTGGGGTGTATTACCAATGTCGCGGATGCCCTGGGCAACAAAGAGGTTCTGGAGATACGACCGCTTCCGGTCATGCCAGTGATCCGGGATCTGGTGGTGGAACCCGGAGAAGTACATCGGGCCATCGGGATTGCTGCAGGCGTACCGGTTTTTGGTGGATTCGCGGGATACCGCGACAAGAGAGCGCCTGGCCAAACTCGAAGACCCCTTCAGCGTGTTTCGCTGCCGGGGCATTGGCAACTGCACGGTCTACTGCCCCAAAGGCCTCAACCCCTTGAAAGCCATTGGGCGCATCAAAGCCATGCTGGTTCGTGAGCAGGTATGAACTCATACGGCGAACGCCACACCCCTGAGTAACTGCCAAACCGCCGCCAGCCGGGCACACGTGTTCCATGGGGTTCGCCGCTGGAACTGGGTAGTTAGAGGGTAGCGAGTGTGGCGCCCCCAACGCTCAGATAATCCGCGAAAACCGCTGGCTGGCGCCCTCCTTGCGATACAGATCAAAGATCTGACAAATAACCCGAACCAGCAGTCGACCGGCCGGCTGGACCTGAAGCGTGTTCCCCTCATCGGCAATCAATTGATCCTGCACCATAGGCTTCAGTCGGCTGAGTTCGTCCGCAAAGTAGTGGTCCAGATTCTCTCCCCACGCTTGCTCAAACTGCCGGCGGTCCAGCCGGAACTGGCAGATCAGTTGGCCGATCACCCAGCGGCGGATTCGATCGTCCCGTGTCAGGTTCACGCCTTTGGTGATGGCCAACTGCCCGGCATCAATGGCCGTTTCCCAGATGGGCAGGTC
>DASSWD010000081.1:0-14013 GCA_035705335.1 Marinobacter sp.
GCTGGTCATGCCCTGGTAAAGGCCGCCGGGCTGATCGCACTGGCGCAGCTTCTGGCAGAATCCGGCATCGTTGAATTTTTCCGCCAGCTGGCTCAGCAACTCGAGGTGTTCGCTGGTGGCCTCTTTGGGCACGATCAGCGCAAACACTAAATCTACCGGCTGGTTGTCGATGGCATCGAAATCCACCGGCTCTTCCAGAGTCATCAGCACGCCGATCACCCGGTCCAGGCCTTCGACGCGGCAATGGGGAATGGCGATGCCCTGGCCGATACCGGTGCTGCCCAGGCGTTCCCGGGAGACCAGGTTGTTGAAAATATCGGCGTCGTTGAGGGTTTCATCCAGATGATGAATCTGCTCGGCAATGGTCTCCAGAACCCGTTTCTTGCTGGAGGCCTGCACCCGGCACAGAGTAAGCTCGGGGGCCAGGATGTTGTCGATGGTCAGGGATTGGTCGCTCATGGATCGACTGTCTTTCCGTTAAAAAAAAGGCTGCGGCCGGTTGACCCCGCCGCAGCACGTGCCATGGATGTAGCCGGTGGGTCAGCCCCGCAATCAGCGGGCGCCGTTCCCGTGCATCCGGTCTACGTTCTTTTCCTTGTGCTTGAGGATCTGGCGGTCCAGTTTGTCCACCAGGGCGTCAATCGCCGCGTACATATCCTCGTTTTCCGCCTTTGCGTGGATTTCACCACCGATCACGTGAAGAGTTGCCTCCGCCATCTGGCGTACTTTCTCGACTTCCAGAGTCACCTGACAGTTGCTGATGTGGTCAAAGTGACGCTCGAGCTTCTCGAACTTGGTGTTTACGTAATCTTTCAGAGAGGGAGTCAGTTCAACGTGATGGCCTGAAATGTTGAGTTGCATAGGCGTCTCCTGTTGTCATCGTTCCAGCCTTGCGGCCGGGCAGAACACACGTGCGTACCCGCACCTGTGAAGTTTAGACCAATCGCTTGCGTTCGTTCGAGGGAGGGATGTGCATCGCCTCCCGATACTTGGCTACGGTCCGTCGCGCCACATTGATTCCCTGGTCCCCAAGCATGGATGCAATTTTGCTGTCGCTCAACGGTTTTTTGGCCGCCTCTTCCGCAATAAGTTTCCTGATCATCGCACGAATTGCGGTCGAGGAACATTCCCCGCCTTCGGCGGTACTGACGTGGCTGGAGAAAAAATACTTCAGCTCGAAAATGCCCCGGGGCGTGTGCATGTATTTCTGGGTGGTCACCCGGGAAATAGTGGACTCGTGCATTTCCACGGCCTGCGCGATGTCCGACAGGATCAGCGGTTTCATGGCTTCCTCGCCCTGATCCAGAAAGCCCTGCTGGTGCTCAACAATGCGGGTGGCCACTTTCAGCAAGGTCTCATTCCGGCTTTGCAGGCTCTTGATGAACCACTTGGCTTCCTGCAGCTGATCACGGAGGTAGGTGTTGTCGGCGCTGCTGTCCGCGCGGCGGATCAGCCCGGCATAGCTGGCGTTGACCCGGATGCGCGGCGCGATTTCCGGATTCAGTTCCACCCGCCAGCGGCCCTCGTGTTTGCGCACGATCACATCGGGGATCACGTAGTCCGGCTCGTTCTGGTCGACCATGTCGCCGGGGCGCGGGTTCAGACTGGTGATCAGCGCCAGCACCTGCTTGAGCTGGTCCTCTTTCAGGCGGCTACGGCGCAACAACTGGGCGTAATCCCGGTTGCCCAGCAAATGCAGGAACTGGGTGACTACCAGGCGCGCCTGGCGCAGCCAGGGGGTGTCCGGCGGCAGCTGGTTCAGTTGGATCAGCAGGCATTCCTGCAGATCCCGGGCAAAGACGCCGGGCGGGTCGAAGTGCTGCAGGCGGTGCAGGACCGCCTCGACCTCATCCAGTTCCAGTGGATCTTCCTCGGTGTCGTCCGCCAGGCCAGCGTGGATGTCCTCGATCGAAGAGGTCAGGTAGCCCCGCTCATCAACCGCATCCAGCAGGGCATGAGCCACGGCCCGGTCGCGCTCGTTCAGGTGGGTCAGGTTCAGCTGCCACTCCAGATGGTCCTGCAGGGTCTCAGCGGGTGAGTTGCGGGTTTCAAAATCGCTGTCGTTCTCGTCGTCGCCCCGGCTGGAGGATGCGGGAGCCGACTGGTAAATGTCATCCCAGGCAGTGTCGACCGGCAGATCATCGGGGATGTTGTCAGGAATGTCGTTTTCCGAGGACCAGTCCGGACCGTTCTCACTTTCATCCCAGTCGCTGTTGGTCTCGGCGGCGGGCTCGTCGTCCTGAACGGCTGAATCGTGATCACCCGCCTCGGTGTCGGCTTGGTCGTTGTGATCGTTGTCGTCGTCTTCTGCGGTTTCCAGCATCGGGTTGGATTCCAGCGCCTGCTGGATTTCCTGCTGAAGATCGAGGGTGGACAATTGCAGCAGCCGGATCGCCTGTTGCAGTTGCGGTGTCATGGTCAGACTCTGGCCCAGCTTGAGCTGTAAGGAGGCTTTCATCACCATGGCTGTAGATCCATAACGGTTTGATATCCCGGTTTGCGACCGGCGTGCGCCGGGCGAAAAAACGTTGTGCGCTAGATACTTGCCATTATCGCCGACAAGGTAAGCAATTTCTTTGCCGAGTTTACTTGCTCGTTGCGGGCAACACAATCGGTCGAGGCGGAATTGCCGGGCGGGCCGGGTGTCGAGCGGTCAGAGGCGGAATTCGTTGCCCAGATAGACTTTCTTGACCTGTTGATTGGCCAGAATGGCTTCGGCATCGCCCGAGGCGATGATGTGCCCACCGGACACGATGTAGGCGTTTTCGCAGATGTCGAGGGTTTCCCGGACGTTATGATCGGTGATCAGCACCCCGATGCCTTTGTCCCGCAGGTGGCGGATGATGTGCTTGATGTCGCTGACGGAGATGGGGTCCACCCCGGCAAATGGTTCATCCAGCAGGATGAAGGCCGGTTCCATGGCCAGGGCCCGGGCGATCTCGACCCGGCGCCGTTCGCCGCCCGAGAGGGCCATACCCAGGCTGTCGCGAATGTGGGTGATGTGGAACTCTTCCAACAGTTCCTCAAGCTTGGCTTCCCGGTCGGCCCGCTTCATGTCTTTGCGGGTTTCCAGAATCGCCATGATGTTGTCCCGCACCGTCAGTTTGCGGAACACCGAGGCTTCCTGGGGCAAATAGCCAATCCCCTCGCGGGCGCGCCCATGCATGGGCAATGGGGTAATGTTTTTGTTGTCGATGGTTATCCTGCCCCGATCCGATGGCACCAGCCCGACAATCATGTAAAAGCAGGTGGTTTTGCCCGCGCCGTTGGGGCCAAGCAGACCCACGATTTCGCCAGACCGGATCTCGACAGAGACATCAAGGACCACTTTTTTCTGCTTGTAACTTTTTGCCAGATTACTGGCCCTGAGAACTGCCATCTGAACCTTGCCCGTTATCTGAGTTGCCTGTATTGCGGGGCTGAATGACCATTTCTACCCGGCCATCCCCGTTATCACTCCCGGGGTTGCCCTGAGCGGTCACAACCCGGTCTAGGGTGTCGTAGAGAATGCGGTAACCGCGAAACTCATTGCGGCCCTGCTCGATGAATGCCTCGCCCTCAAACACGACCAGGCTCTCTTCCGCCGACCAGGTGATCTCGAGGGCCCGGGCGTCGGTCATGCCCTCGCCGCTGCGGCTGGGTTCACGGTAATGAGCAGGGTTGCCTTCTGCCTCCATCTGGCTGATCCCTTCGGCATTGCGATAGAGCACAACCCGATCGGCGGTCAGTCGGGTCTCCCCCTGAGTCACTTCGACATCGCCGGTGTAGGTGGCAGTACCGGATGTATCGTCGAGGCGGGCGGAATTCGCGGTGACCTTGATCGGTGTGTCCGAGTCCAGGTTGAAACCGTGGGCGACCGGTGCGCACAGCAGGGCCAATGCCGTTGTCAGCCCCGCTGCAAGCCCACACTGCCCTGTTCTTATCCAGTTACCTGACCGTTTCATAGCGTCCTTCCACCCGGGATTTGAGTTCCAGTATGCGTTCATCCACCCAGGCCTTCATGCCGACTGCCGTGGTGGTGCCGAATGGCTCTTTGATGGTGACCGGGTCATCGGTGTACACGGTGCCATCCTGGTTGTCCAGTGTCAGAGTGTCGGTGGTCAGGCGTGATTCGCCCTGATCCAGTTGTCGGACCACGACCACATTGCCATCAAGGTGCGCCAGACCCTCGCCCTGGCGCAGGGTGCCATCGTCAGCTTCAATTAACCAGGGGTGTGGGTCCCGGGCCGAGTAAACCCGGGCTTTCGGCGTTTCGAGGGTGGACAGACCCTGTTCGTCAAACTGCTCGATTCGGGGGCTGGTGAGCAGGATTTCCAGTTCGCCGTCCGTGTTCCATGCCCGGTAGCGCGCCTGCACCACAAAGCTGTCTGGCTCCGATGGACCGCGCAGGGCCTCGGCGCCAGTGCCCGGCAGGGGAGGTTCGTCGCTCTGCCAGAGCAGGAAGACCGTGGCCATCAAGGTGGCAATCAGGGCCGCCATGCGCCCGGGAGAGCCGCCTTTGAGCCAGCCAGTCAAGCGATCAAGCATCGCTGGGCTCCTGCGGGCCAAGGTAGGGCTTGAGTGCGGATTCCAGGGCGCCCTGGGCCCAGAGGATCAGGTCACACGCCTCCCGAACCGCTCCGAACCCGCCGTTTGCCCGGGTGCAATAATCCGCTTTTTCTCGCACCAGCCAGTAGCCATTGGGCACCGTCAGCCCGAGGCCGGCGCAGGTGATGGCGGGCAGGTCGGGCAGGTCGTCGCCCATATAGGCAATCTGTTCCTTCTGGATGCCCAAAGTGCTCGCCAGCTCCTGCAGGGCGACTTTCTTGTCTTCCCGGCCCTGCATCAGGTGGTGTATTCCCAGATCGCCCATGCGTTTTTCAGTCAGGGGCGAGCGCCGGCCTGTGATCACTGCCACGGTAATCCCCGCCTTCATCAACTGCTTCAGCCCCAGGCCGTCAAGGATGTTGAACGCCTTGAGTTCGTCACCGTTGGCGCTGAAATACAGCCGGCCATCGCTCATAATGCCGTCTACGTCCAGTGCCAGCAGCCGGATGTGGGCGGCTTTCTCGCGCAGGTCCGCAGACCAGTTTGCTGCCAGGGGGTGCAGCATCAGATGACTCCCGCCCGCAGCAGGTCGTGCATGTTGATGGCGCCCACCAGCTTGCCGCGGTTATCAGTGACGGGCAGGGCGTTGATCTTGACCTCTTCCATGATGTTCAGCGCTTCCGCCGCCAGGTGGTCAGCCTCGATGGTTTTGCCGTTGCGGGTCATCACATCCCGGATCAGGGTGCTGTGGACATCCACTGATTTATCCAGAGAGCGGCGCAGGTCGCCGTCGGTGAAGATGCCCCGGAGGTTGCCGGCCGGATCGACCACAGTGGTCATGCCCAGGCCCTTGCGGGTCATTTCCAGCAGGGCGCCGCTGAGGGTTTCGGATTCCTGCACCCGGGGAATCTGATCGCCGGTGTGCATGATGTCGCTGACCCGCAGCAGCAGGCGGCGACCGAGGCTGCCGCCGGGATGGGAGAAGGCGAAGTCTTCAGCACTGAAACCGCGGGCTTCAAGCAGGGCAACCGCCAGGGCATCCCCCATCACCAGCGTCGCGGTGGTGCTGGACGTGGGCGCCAGGCCCAGCGGGCAGGCTTCACTCTCGACGCTCACGTCCAGATTGGCGACGGCTTCCCGGGCGAGTACCGATTCCGGGTTGCCGGTCATACTGATCAGGGGTGAGCCCATGCGCTTGATCAGGGGCAGAATGGTAACCACTTCGCTGGTGTTGCCGCTGTTGGAGATGGCAATGACCACGTCCTGCGGTGTAATCATGCCCATGTCGCCATGGCTGGCCTCGCCGGGGTGAACAAAAAATGATGGTGTACCGGTGCTGGCCAGGGTGGCTGCGATCTTGTTGCCGATGTGCCCGGACTTGCCCATGCCGGTTACCACCACGCGGCCCTTGCAGGCCATGATCACCTCGCATGCGCGGGTAAAATCCTCGTTAATGCGGCATAGCAATCCGTCAATGGCCTGGCGCTCGATCTCGATGGCCCGGAGCGCAGAGCTGCGGAAATCGGCTGGTCCGGCAATACTGGAATCGGTCATGTCTGTGCTGTCTGCTTTGCTTGGGCGTATGAATCGGCAGTGGGCCGGGCGACGTTGCCGGCAGTATATCACTTCTGAGCGCCGGGGCTCCTGTCCCGGGCCGTTCGGTTCATTGCCATCACGACAGATTTATTGGCCGGTTATTGAGCTGTAGCAAGGCTTGGCATAAGGTAGGCGCACCTCAGGAAGGATCAATTATGGATGCATCGCCCTACATCTCGCTTACTGACGTGGTGTTTTCCCGCTCAGGGCGCCGTATTTTTGATGGTGTCAGCCTGGATATTCCCAAAGGGCGCATTACCGCCATTATGGGGCCCAGCGGCACCGGCAAAACCACGCTGCTTCGGCTGATTGGCGGGCAGTTGAAACCGGATTCAGGATCGATTCTGGTGGACGGTCACCAGGTGCCGAAGTTGAAGCGCAAGGCCCTGTACACGTTGCGGGAACGCATGGGTATGCTGTTCCAGAGTGGGGCATTGTTCACTGACCTCAGCGTGTACGAAAACGTGGCGTTTCCGTTGCGGGTGCACACCAGACTGCCAGAAGACATGATCCGGGACATCGTGCTGATGAAGCTCGAGGCGGTTGGGCTTAGAGGTGCCCGCGAGCTGATGCCATCGGAGCTGTCCGGCGGTATGACCCGGCGGGTTGCTCTGGCGCGCAGTATTGCCCTGGACCCGGAGCTGATCATGTACGACGAACCCTTTGCCGGGCAGGACCCGATCGCCATGGGCGTACTGGTCAAGCTGATCAGGGACCTCAACAGTTCGATGGGCCTGACCAGCGTACTGGTCTCGCACGACGTATCGGAATCCCTGAGCATCTGCCACTATGCCTGCATTATTGCGGACGGCAAGGTAATCGGGGAGGGCACGCCCGATGAACTTCGCAATCATCCGTCAGACCGGGTGCAGCAGTTTCTGACCGGGCAACCGGACGGTCCGGTGCCTTTCCATTACCCGGCGGCGGATGCCGGCTCGGACTTTGGCGTCACCGGAGGTGTGCGTTGATCGATAAACTTGCGGCCCTCGGCCGACAGGGGCTGGATGTGCTGGCTTCACTGGGCCGTGCCGGGCAGTTCCTCGCTGGCGTGTTGGGCGGAGTGCCCCGCCCGGTTGCCGGTTTCCCGCTGCTGGTGCGCCAGCTCTACGCGGTGGGTGTGCTGTCGCTGGCCATCGTGGTGGTGTCCGGCCTGTTTATCGGCATGGTGCTTGGGTTGCAGGGTTACACCATCCTCAGTGATTACGGTTCTGAATCGGCCATCGGCCAGATGATCGCGCTCACGCTGGTGCGGGAGTTGGGCCCGGTGGTGACGGCATTGCTGTTTGCTGGCCGTGCAGGCTCAGCCCTGACCGCGGAAATCGGCCTGATGAAAGCCACCGAGCAGCTCTCCAGCATGGAAATGATGGGGGTGGATCCATTGAAGCGGGTCATCTCGCCCCGGTTGTGGGCGGGGTTCATTGCCATGCCGCTGCTGGCCATTATTTTCTCCGTGGTGGGCATCTGGGGCGGTATGCTGGTGGGTGTGGAATGGCTGGGTGTGTTCGAGGGCGCGTTCTGGGGCAACATGCAGTCCTCAGTGGATTTCTGGGAGGACGTGATGAAC
Organism: Marinobacter sp.; assembly: GCA_035705335.1. Lineage (GTDB taxonomy): Bacteria > Pseudomonadota > Gammaproteobacteria > Pseudomonadales > Oleiphilaceae > Marinobacter. The sequence goes on from DASSWD010000081.1 coordinate 7,688, forward strand.
GGCGTTATCAAAAGCTTGGTGTTCGGTTTTGTCTGCGCCTGGATTGCGGTCTACCAGGGCTACGATTGTGTGCCGACCTCAGCCGGTATCAGTTCGGCCACCACCAAAACGGTTGTTTATTCGTCGCTGGCGGTGCTGGGCGTGGACTTTGTCCTTACCGCCGTGATGTTCGGGGATTTCTGAGGCAGCAGGAGCCGGTTATGACGCAGAGACGTATGGAAGTTCTGGTGGGGTTGTTCATGGTGGCCGGGCTGGCGGCCCTGCTGGTACTGGCGCTGCAGATCAGTGGCCTGTCGCCTGCGGCAGCGGGTGAACGTTACACCCTCTATGCCAATTTCAACGACACCGGAGGCCTGTCGCCACGGGGCAAGGTCTCCATGGCCGGGGTGACCATTGGCACCATTGAATCCATCACCCTGAACCGGGAAACCTTCCAGGCCAGGGTTGCACTGTCGATCGATGCCGACATCGACAACATTCCGGCGGACAGTGCCGCAGTAATACGTACATCCGGACTGCTGGGGGATCAGTACATTGACATATCAGTGGGTGGTGATCCGGAGCCCCTGGCCGATGGGGATACCTTCTATGCCACCCAGTCAGCGATGAATCTGGAGCGACTGATCAGTAATTTTGCCGCCGGTCAATAATCGGATGACTTGTGCACCAATGGAGAAACCAATGTCTGTTTTGAAGAATACCGTTTTCGCCGTTTTGGCACTTTGCGTATTGATGTCCGGAACTGTCCTTGCGGATGAGGAAAGCGAGCTCAGGCAATATGTGAATGAGAACACCCAGAAGTTGGTAAACAAACTCAACGCTGAGCGCAGCCTTTATGAGACAGATTCAGAGGCTTTCTACGCCAGCATGGACGAGGCCCTGCGGGAATTCGTTGACTTTCGCCGTATTGCCGCCCGAGTGATGGGCCGCTACGCCCACCAGACGACGCCAGAGCAGCGAGACGAGTTTGTTGTCAAATTCAAACGCAGTCTTTTTGACAGCTACGCTCAGGCCCTGGTGAATGCTGAAGATTTTGAAATCAACGTACAGGAAGCGACCATACTGTCCGGCAACAACGACCGCGCCTCGGTCGAGATGGAAGTGGTGAGCGCGTCTGGCAACCGCTACCCGGTGACCTATTCCATGTACCGCAACGGGGAAGGGCGCTGGATGATGGAAAACGTCATCGTAGAGGGTGTCAACATTGGCCTGGCTTTCCGAGACCGCTTTGCCCAGGAAATGGAGGCAAACCGCGGTCAGATCCAGGCCGTGATTGATGGTTGGGACAGTTCGGCAGATTCGCTGAATCTGGAGCAGGAGGTGAACCGGTCATGACCGGTCAGCCTGCAGCCCTGAGCGTCAGGGGTGATACCCTGATGCTGTCCGGGCAGATAGACAGCGGCTCGGTGATGGATGTTCGCCGCAAGGGCGAGGCATTGCTGGCAGACAACGCCGTTCTGACCAGAGTGAACGTTTCCGGGGTTGAAACCGCAAGCAGTGTGGTTCTCTCACTGATGTTAAGCTGGCTTCGTCACGCGGCTTCCCGGCAGCGCATGCTGGTGTTCGAAGGCGCCAATGAGCGCCTTCGGGCCCTGGCGGCCCTCAGCAATTTGCACCATCAACTCCCCGGATTTGCCGAAGCTGGCTGACCGGCGGCCCGGAATTGGTTACAATTCCGCCCCTGATTTCAACACAGTCGAGGAACCTCTATGGACGCCGCCCAGGTAACCGATCTGGTCAAACAAGCCCTGCCCGATTGCGAGGTACAGGTTCAGGTTGACGGCAACCACTACCTGGTTATCGCTGTGGGTGAGGTATTCGAAGGTCTGCCCACCATCAAACGGCAGCAGATGATCAACAAGGTGCTGTTCCAGCACATCATGGACGGCACCATCCACGCGCTTCATCCCAAGGCTTTTACCCCCGGCGAGTGGGCCGAACGCCAGGCTGGCGCCTGAACCGAACAGGAATCTATTGTGGACAAACTTCTGATCAGGGGGCGCAAGCCTCTGGACGGCGAAATCCGTATTTCCGGTGCCAAGAACGCGGCCCTGCCCATCCTGGCGGCCACCTTGCTGGCGGATGAGCCGGTCACCGTCGGCAACCTGCCGCACCTGAACGACATCACCACCATGATCGAACTGCTCGGCCGCATGGGCGTTGAGCTGATGATCGATGAGAAGATGAGCGTTGAGGTGCACGCCAACACCATCAAGCACTTCCACGCGCCCTATGAGCTGGTGAAAACCATGCGCGCGTCGATTCTGGTGCTGGGCCCGCTGGTCGCCCATTTCGGTGAGGCGGAAGTGTCGCTGCCCGGCGGCTGTGCCATTGGTACCCGGCCGGTCAACCTGCACATCCACGGGCTTGAGGCGATGGGCGCGGACATCAAAGTTGAGAACGGCTATATCAAGGCCAAGACCAACGGCCGGTTGAAGGGCGCCCACATTTTCCTCGACACCGTCACCGTGACCGGTACCGAGAACCTGATGATGGCGGCGGCGCTGGCGGAGGGTAAAACCATCCTCGAAAACGCCGCCCGCGAGCCGGAAGTGGTCGACCTGGCCGAGTGCCTGATTGCCATGGGCGCGGACATCAAGGGCCATGGCACCGCCACCATCGAGATCAACGGCGTTGAGCGCCTGCACGGCTGCCACTACAACGTGCTACCGGACCGCATTGAGACCGGCACCTACCTGGTGGCCGCTGCGGCTACCGGTGGCCGGGTCAAGCTCAAGGACACCAACGAGAAAATCCTCGAAGCGGTATTGCTCAAACTGGAAGAGGCGGGTGCCCACATCAGCACCGGCAGCGACTGGATCGAGCTGAACATGAAGGGCAACCGCCCGAAAGCGGTTAACCTGCGCACCGCGCCATACCCGGCGTTCCCGACCGACATGCAGGCCCAGTTTGCCGCGATGAACGCCGTTGCGGAGGGCACGGGCACCATTGTGGAAACGGTCTTCGAAAACCGTTTCATGCACCTTCAGGAGCTGATCCGCATGGGCGCGGACATCACCCTGGAAGGCAACGCGGCGATCATCAAGGGCGTCGACCATCTGACTGGCGCGCCGGTGATGGCCACCGATCTGCGGGCCTCGGCCAGCCTGGTGATTGCCGGCCTGGTGGCGGAAGGCGACACCATCGTCGACCGCATCTACCACATCGACCGTGGTTACGAGTGCATCGAAGAGAAACTTCAACTGCTGGGCGGAAGCATTCGCCGCCTGCCGGCGTAATGGATTAACCAGGGAACCCGAACAGACCCATGACCGATTCCATCACCATCGCCCTGTCCAAGGGGCGCATTCTCGAAGAAACCCTGCCGCTGCTGGCGGAAGCCGGCATCGAGCTGGTGGATGACGTGAAGAAATCGCGCAAGCTGGTGTTCCCGACCACAGACCCCAACGTGCGGGTGCTGATTCTGCGCGCCACCGACGTGCCCACTTACGTCCAGTATGGCGGCGCCGATCTGGGCGTCACCGGCAAGGACGTGCTGATGGAGCACGGCGGAGATGGCCTGTACGAGCCCCTGGACCTGAACATCTCCCGCTGCCGGTTGATGACCGCCGGCAAGAAGGGCGAGCCGGCACCCGCCGGGCGAATCCGGGTGGCCACCAAGTTCGTAAATCTGGCCCGTCGCTATTACGCAGCCCAGGGGCGGCAGGCGGACATCATCAAGCTGTATGGCGCGATGGAGCTGGCCCCGATCCTGAACCTGGCCGATGAAATTGTCGACATCGTGGACACCGGCAACACCCTGAAAGCCAACGGGCTGGAAGCGCGGGAACTGATCGACCACATCAGCAGCCGCCTGGTGGTGAACCGGGCGTCCATGAAGATGAAACACAGCCAGATTAACCCCATTATTGACATGATGGCGGCCGCCGTTGATCGCCGTCGCACCGAAAACCCGTAACGCAACGCAGGCATCGAGACATGAGCGACCGCATCACCCGACTGAACACCACCCAGAGCGACTTCGACAGCGCGCTGGCCAAGCTGCTGGCCTGGGACGACAGTGTGGATCATCAGGTGAACGAAGCGGTGCGGCACATCCTGCATGAGGTGAAAACCCGCGGCGACCAGGCGGTACTGGAATTCACCGGGAAGTTTGACCGCCTCAAAGCCGGCACCATGGCCGAGCTGGAAATGGACAAGTCCAGACTGGACGAGGCGTTGGCGCGCATTCCCCGGGACCAGCGCGAGGCCCTGGAACAAGCCGCCGCCCGCATCCGGGACTACCACGAGCGCCAGAACCAGCCGTCCTGGCAATACCAGGACGAAGACGGCACCCTGCTGGGCCAGAAGGTGACACCACTGGACCGCGCCGGCCTGTACGTGCCGGGCGGTAAAGCCGCCTATCCGTCCTCCGTGCTGATGAACGCCATCCCGGCCAAAGTGGCGGGCGTGGCAGAAGTCATCATGGTGGTGCCGACCCCGGATGGCATCGTCAACGACATGGTGCTCGCTGCCGCTGCCATCGCTGGCGTGGACCGCGTGTTCACCATCGGCGGTGCCCAGGCTGTGGCGGCGCTGGCCTATGGCACCGAAACCATACCGTCGGTCGACAAGATCGTCGGCCCGGGCAACATCTTCGTAGCCACCGCCAAACGGGAAGTGTTCGGCGTCGTTGGCATCGACATGATCGCCGGCCCGTCTGAAATCCTGGTGATCAGCGACGGCAAGACCGATCCGGACTGGATTGCCATGGACCTGTTCTCCCAGGCCGAACACGACGAGCAGGCGCAAAGCATCCTGATCAGCCCGGACGCCGTATTCCTGGACGCCGTGGCAGCCAGCATCGAAAAACTGCTGCCCACGATGGAGCGGGAAACCATTATCCGCACCTCCATGACCAGCCGCGGCGCGCTGATCCATGTGGCCGACCTGAAAGAAGCCGCTGAGGTGTCCAACCGCATTGCTCCGGAACACCTGGAGTTGTCCGTGGAAGACCCGCAGGCCATGCTCGACGACATTCGCCACGCCGGTGCCATCTTCCTGGGCCGATACACCGCCGAGGCCCTCGGCGACTACTGCGCCGGCCCGAACCACGTGCTGCCCACCAGCGGCACCGCGCGGTTCAGCTCACCGCTGGGCGTCTACGATTTTCAGAAACGCTCCTCCCTGATCGGCTTCAGCCCTGAAGGCGCCGACCGGATGGGCCGCGTGGCTTCCGTACTGGCCCGAGGCGAAGGACTCACTGCCCACGCCCGCTCCGCCGAGTATCGCATCCGCGACGAGGCGCCACGTTCATGAGCAAATACTGGAGCAAACTGGTTGGTCAACTGCAGCCTTACGTACCCGGCGAGCAGCCAAAAATGCCGAACCTGGTCAAACTCAACACCAACGAAAACCCCTTCGGCCCCTCGCCGAAGGTGATCGAAGCCATCCAGACTGAGCTCGGCGACAACCTGCGGCTGTACCCGGACCCGGAAGGCCAAGCCCTGAAAAACACCATCGCCGGCCATTACGGCGTGAAGCCTGAGCAGGTCTTCGTCGGCAACGGCTCCGACGAAGTCCTCGCCCACATCTTCCAGGGGCTGCTGAAGCACGAACAGCCGATCCTGTTCCCGGACATCACCTACAGCTTCTACCCGGTGTACTGCGGCTTGTACCAGATCGACAGCACGGTCATCCCGCTCAACGACCGGTTCGAAATCAACCCTGACGACTACAAACAACCCAACGGCGGTATCATCTTCCCGAACCCCAATGCGCCCACCGGCCGTTACCTCGGGCTGGAGCACGTGGACGCCATCGTCCAGGCCAACCCGGACACCGTGGTGGTCGTCGACGAAGCCTACATCGACTTCGGCGGTGAAACCGCCATTACCCTGGTCGACCGTTATCCGAACCTCCTGGTCAGCCAGACCCTGTCAAAAGCCCGCTCCCTGGCCGGCCTGCGCGTGGGTTTTGCGGTAGGCAATCCGGAACTGATCGAAGCCCTCAACCGGGTAAAAGACAGTTTCAACTCCTACCCCCTCGACCGTCTCGCCCTGGTCGGTGCTATCGCGGCGTTCGAAGACAACGAGTGGTTTGAAAAGACCCGGCAGGGCGTGATCGACGAACGCGAGCGTGTCACCGCCGAGTTGGAAAAACTTGGCTTCGACGTACTTCCGTCAAAAGCCAACTTCGTGTTCGCAAGGCACCCGCAACACAAAGGCGCAGAGTTAGCGGCCCAACTGCGAGAGCAGGGCATCATCGTCCGCCATTTCAACAAGCCCAGGATCAGCGAGTTTCTGCGAATCACCACCGGTAATCCCGGCCAGAATGATGCGCTGATTAACGGTTTGAAAGTGATTCTTTAAAAATCAAAGGAGGGT
>DASSWD010000082.1:0-6415 GCA_035705335.1 Marinobacter sp.
ACGGCTCGACTGGTTGCAAAACCGGGTGATGCGCAGCCACCATCATGAACTGATGCTGAGCCAGACCCTCAGCGCCGGTTCCTGCGAGTTCCCCAAGGACGCACGTACCGGGCAGGACCTGATGCGTCAGGCCGATATGGCCTTGTCGCGGGCCAAACACAAGGGCCGGGACCGTCATTCGTTTTATCATGAAGAGCTGAAACGGACCCTGCTGGAACGCCTGTCTCTGGCGAAAGACCTGCGGGACGCGCTGGAACAGCAGGCGTTTACACTGGTCTATCAACCGCAATGGTCAGTTTCAACCGCCCAGTGGGTAGGTGCCGAAGTGCTGATACGCTGGCATCACCCCGAGCGTGGCTGGGTACCCCCCGACCTGTTCATTCCCCTGGCGGAACGCGAAGGCATGATCCACCGGCTGACCGAATGTGTGGTGGAACAAGCCCTGGCCGAGCTCAGTCAGGCCGGGCTGGACCGCGAAACCCTCCCATCACTGTCCATTAACCTGTCGCACCTGACGTTGATTGACACCAACACCATGACCCTGTTGCACCACCTGATTGATCAGCGCTCAAACGAACTGCCCCAGGTCATGTTCGAAATCACCGAAACCGCCACCATGGAAAATCTGGATCGCAGTCTCAGCGCCATGCAGAACTGGCGTCAGCGTGGCGTGGAGTTTTCCATCGACGACTTCGGTACAGGCTATTCTTCTTTGTCCCGATTGAAACAGTTGCCGCTGAAAGAATTGAAAATTGACCGGAGCTTCATCATGGACCTGCCTGATGACCAGAACGATGCTGTCATCACCCAGGGCATTCTGGCAATGGCGAAAACACTGTCGCTGAGTGTGGTGGCGGAAGGCGTTGAAACCCGGGAGCAGTCCGACTTTCTGCGTGCTCACGGCTGCACCATCATGCAGGGGTATTACTACGCCAAGCCCATGCCCATTCAGGAACTGAGTACTCTGCTGACCCAGGCGGCGAATTCAACCGTTCGCTGAGCCGTGCGCGTTCAGGCCGAGCGCCATGACCAGCGCATCATCGACGCCATCGGGCGAGACATAGTAACCACGACGCTCACCCACTGTTTCAAAACCCAGAGAGCGGTATAAGGAAACAGCCGCCTTATTGGTGCTGCGCACTTCCAGCAGCAACCGCTGCTGCCCCTCCTTATGCTGTCGTTCCACCCATTCTTGCAACATCTGCCGCCCCCATCCCTGCCGCTGGTGTTCACCCGCGACGGCCAAATGCAGCAGTGTCGTTTCATCCAGCACGGCCTGGCTGACCAGAAAACCAACCGTTTCGTTTCCAGTGGTAGCCAATTGCAGCTCACCGGCCTGCAGGGCCCGGGTCAGAGCCGTCTCAGGCCAGGGGTAGGGCCCGGCGCTTTCATCGATGTGCCGCACTCGATCGAGCATCCGGGCATCAGCCGGGGCAAGATGCATCATGCCTGCTGGTCACCAGGCCGGACCAGGGGCTTCAGCCGATGCCAGCAAATGGCTTTTTTCATCGGCTCATTCAGCATCTGATAGAGGGACGGCAAGCCAACCCAGGGCAGATCGCCGTAGTCGCCTTTCGGCTGTTGCCAGCCCTGAAGGCGCGGCATTACAGCGCCAAACGACAGCATCGCCGTCGGTTGATATTGCCGGATAAACTGATCGAGCTTCTCATCCACATAAATCCGCGCCTGATCCAGCCCCTGATCCACCTTGCGATTGGTAAACAGAGGCCACTGTACCACGTGGTGGGTACGCACGTCGGCCGCGCCCACACCCAGTGTGGCGAGGATGTTCAACAGCAGTTGCTGACCGGTGTCCGTTGGCTGGCTGAGGCCACGGGCCAGGGAATCGGCAATCAGGTAATCCCCCACCACACTCAGCGACAAGGCAAAACGGGGCACCGGCGCGGCTTTGCTACGCACCACCTGAGGACCCGCCGGATCGGCGGCTGGTTCGGTCGTTGCCTGGGCTGATTCCAGGCGCTGCCCGACCGGACTGTCCACCGGTTGCGACAACGCAGCGGCAGGCGCAGTTGACTCCGCGCCCGGGGCGGCAACCGGGGGTGCCTCAGCCCCGGGCGCGTAGACGGTATCGTCCAGATCAAAGGTCAGCGGCGGCGGGGCCGCCGGTAACCGCACCCGGGGGTACCAGCTGTCGATGCCCATCGCCTCCAGATAATGGCGGCGACTGGGTTCGGACAAGGGGGTGAAGTCAGTCATACGGTGGTTTGCGGGTGCGATTTGGCTGGCGCGTTCAGCATCAGATTCAGCGCCTTGATGTACGCCTTGGCCGATGCCACCACGATGTCGGTATCACTGCCGGCGCCGTTCACAATACGACCGGCTTTTTCCAGCCGCACCGATACTTCGCCCTGGGCCTCGGTTCCGGCGGTAATGGCATTAACCGAATAAAGCTGCAAATGCGTTCCCGAATGCACCAGGCTGTCGATGGCTTTAAAGCTGGCATCCACCGGGCCGTCACCGGCCGCCGTGGCTTCGTGGGACTGGCCTTCGATCTCCAGCACCACCGTAGCCAGAGGCGATTCACCCATCACACTGTGGCTGGCCAGGTGCTTCAGCTGAATCCGGTCGGGGACGGCGGCGTCCTGTTCGACCTGAGACATCAGGGCGTGCAGATCTTCGTCGAAAATCTCGTGTTTCTTGTCAGCCAGCGCCTTAAAACGAACAAAGGCATCGACCAGCTCTGCATCCGATTTAAACGGATAGCCCAGGTCCATGAGCCGTGTTTTAAAGGCGTTGCGGCCGGAATGCTTGCCCAGCACCATGCGATTGGCGTTCCAGCCAACGTCCTCGGCCGACATGATTTCGTAGGTTTCGCGATGCTTGAGTACACCGTCCTGATGAATACCGGACTCGTGGGCAAAGGCATTGGCACCAACAATGGCCTTGTTTGGCTGCACCGGGAAGCCGGTCACCGACGACACCAGACGCGAGGCCGGGACGATGTGCCGGGCATCAATGCCGGTGTCGACCGGAAACAGATCCTGGCGGGTGCGCACAGCCATGACGATTTCTTCCAGTGCCGCATTGCCGGCGCGCTCGCCCAGACCATTGATGGTGCATTCAACCTGGCGGGCGCCCTGCAGTACCGCTGCCAGTGAGTTGGCGACGGCCAGCCCCAGATCGTTGTGGCAATGCACCGAGAACACCGCCTGGTCGGCATTGGGCACCCGGTTCATGAGGTCATGAATCAGCTGGCCAAAGGCTTCGGGCACGGCATAGCCCACGGTATCGGGAATATTGATGGTGGTGGCACCGGCGGCGATGGCCTGCTCGATGATGCGGCATAGAAAATCGAGCTCACTGCGCCCGGCGTCTTCACAGGAGAACTCGACATCATCGGTGTACTTACGGGCTTTGGTAACGGCTCGTACAGCCTGCTCCACCACCGCATCCGGCTGCATCTTGAGCTTGTACTTCATGTGGATCGGGGAGGTGGCGATGAAGGTATGGATGCGGGCACGCTCCGCGCCTTCGAGCGAGCCGGCGGCCGCTTCAATGTCAGCATCCAGTGCCCTAGCCAGGGAGCAGACGGTGCTCTCCCGCACGCTGCGGGCAATGGCGTTAATGGCCTCGAAATCCCCTTTGGAGGCGGCGGCAAAACCGGCTTCGATCACATCGACCCGCATTTTCTCCAGCGCCCGGGCGATGCGCACTTTTTCATCGCGCGTCATCGATGCGCCGGGGCTTTGCTCGCCATCGCGCAGGGTGGTGTCGAAGATAATGAGGTTTGTGGACGGGGCAGTCATGGCAACACTCCGGTCAGCCTGTGTACAGGCGCTTAGTGTACACCAGAATGCCCCCGATCCTCATGCAATGACGGGCTTTTTAACCCCTGGCGGGTTGGAGCCGCCGCCAGGCGTCTTCACATAAATCCAGTAGTGACTGCCGGGTTTCAGCCGACTCCCGGGTCCAGAAAAAGGGGTACACCTTACGTGGTTTCCGGTCGAACCAGAATTCGCCGGCGGGCAGCTGAGCCCCTTCGGCCAGGCACCAGAAGATCGTATCGGCCCCTTCTTCGCTGGTCCGCAGCCGGTCGCCCATTTTCCGGGAAAAGCCGGGTAAGGCCTCGCGCAAGGCATCGGTGCCAACCCAGCCAGGATGCGATGCTGAAAACGTCAACTGCGGGTATTGCCGGGCCAACTCCTGGTTCAGAATTACCTGGGCACGTTTGGCGTTGGCATAGGATTTTACCTTGTCGTAGCGATGCTGTTGCCAGCACAGGTCGCCAAGTTCCAGCTTCTGCAGATACATGCCGCCGCTGGCGGTCAGATGAACGGGCGCCCCCTCTGGCAGCAGTGACTGCTCGATGCAGCGGCGAATCAGCAGGTAGTGCCCCACTACCTGCGAGGCAAAAATAACGTCGTACCGGTCTTCAACCAGCATCAGTTTGTCGGGCATGCCACCAGCGTTGCAGACCAGAGCGTCGAGCTCCGGCAAAGGCTGGCTCACCACCTGGTCAAAACGGGTCATATCCAGTTCGATAAACTGCACGCCGCGCGCTGCCAGCCCGGAATCGTCGAATTTACGCCTGCCCCGACCCGTAACCCAGACCTGTGCACCCGTCGTCGCCAAGCGCTCCGCCAGTGCCGCGCCAATGCCGCTGGTACCACCGGTGATCAGCACCCGCTTGCCGGTCAGTTGGCGATCATCTATTTCGCTGAACTGACGTGCATGGCGCTGGTAACCCGTCCGGTCGAATGAGTAGACAATGCTGTAATCTTTCAACCTGTCGAGCATTTACCAAACCCCTGTTTCTGAATGCAATACCTGGCAAATTAATACGGAGCACTCTGGTCCTTGGGTCACATTCCGCCCCTCGCCCGGGCTCGTAGCGACAAACTGACAGAGAGGTACCGGCCACATCGACCGCCGGGATTTCACACTGGACCCTGGCCTTGCTATGGTGAGGAAACACTTGGTCAACAGGAGATCTACCCATGACAGATGCTTACACGTCAGTAGAATGCAAGACGGAACTGGCGACGCTCAACACCGACCTCGCCAACCCCTGGGAGCTGGAAGACGACAAGCTGACCAAAACCTTTACCTTTTCCAATTTTGTCACAGCCTTCGGTTTCATGACCCAGGCCGCCATCGTTGCCGAGAAAAGCAACCACCATCCGGAATGGTTCAATGTGTACAAAACCGTCAAGGTGCAACTGACCACCCATGATGCCGGCGGCATTTCAGCCAAGGATTTCGACCTGGCCCGGCAAATGGAAAAGCTCGCCACCGGTCAACGCTAAGGTGGGCCTTACCCTGCACCTCAATTGCCTCGGTGAGATCATCGAGGGCAATTACTACCGCGGCTACTGCCTGCTCAGTGAAGACCCTGAAGAGCCCGGCGGCTTGTTTCTGGTGGTTTACGCCGAGCCAGACCGGACCTCGGAGGTCCTGCTCAGCGAATGGTTTCCGTCAATTCAGGCGGTCAATCACTTTGCACGGGATCAGAACTGGTCGATTGAGTGGCTTCAGTAGTCGCTTCCGGCTGGCACACACCCGGCTGAATGTCGCACACAGCCTGAGTGGCAATGCGCACATCGATCAGATAATACAACGAATCAAGCCCCAGGCTGATGCGCCCCATATTGTGAAACACTATACCCAGTGCAATGTCTTCCGCGCTGTACCGCTCGGCATCGGCGGCAAAGTGCCGGGCTGCGGCACCCGGTTCATCCTCACCCAGCAATTGCAGCATCCGCCCGATGCCGCCATGGTAGGCCTGAACCAGCAGTAGCGAATACAACTGCTCACGCTTGGCTTGCGGCAGATGCCCGAATCGCTGCTCGAAGACCGGTCGTAAATTGCGATCGTTTTGCTGGTACAACCTGACGGCACAATCCACCTGTGCCATCCGGTGCAAATGGAATCGCTCGGCGATTTCGCAATCTGCCAGCACCTCAGGCCTCAACTGCAACAAGCCAACGGCACTGGCCGCTGAAAAACTTTTTTTGCGGGCACCGCTTTCTATCAGAATTTGTCCGATAAACGCCTGCACGACTGTGTCGTTCGGCTGAAAGCCCTGGCGCTGGGCTTTATCCTGAAACACCTGTTGTACCAGGTCGATCAGGGGGATGGGGTCCTGTTCTGTGCCGGCGACCATGCCATCCCAGGTGCCCCAAACGCGATCCGCCGGGTCAGTACCCAGCAGCCGGTCGATGGCGGCATTCAGGTTGACGTGAGGTTGATCGCAGCGCAAGGCGAAGGGGTATCCCGTCTCGTTTTCCGCCCCCTCTATCCAGCGGTGCACGCGACCTTCCCGGTACAGTGTTTCCCGAAGCCGGTTCAGTCGCTGCTGGTTTTCTGCGACGGTCGCTTCGTTTTCAAACCAGGTGAGGAAACGCCCGCGCTGATCGAACAGAATGTGCCGGCCAGGTTGTTCGCAGTAACTTTG
>DASSWD010000083.1:0-2699 GCA_035705335.1 Marinobacter sp.
TCAGCCATGTGAAAGGGCTCGACGATCTGACCGAGTACTTCGCCGGCGCCTACGGCAACGTCATCAGGTGCCAGTTCCGGTTCAGCGACCCGGTGGTGCAGAAAAGCTGGTGCACCCTTCCCTGGGTGATGGAACTTCAGCACAAACGTATCCGCGGCGGCCGTATGGTTTTTGTAGAGGGCATCAGCCACCTGAACATCCGTGACGGCCGTGTGCGCTACCACCGCGATTATTTTGATGCCGGCCAGCTGCTGTACGAAAACGTTCCGCTGGTTGGCGGCGTGGTTCGCTGGATCAAGGAGAAAGCAGGATGAGCCAACGGCTCGCGCAACCCCTGAACATCTGGCTAACCGGTGCCTCGTCGGGCATTGGCAAGGCGCTGGCGCAGGAACTGGTTAACCATGGCCACAAAGTCGTGATTACCGGTCGTCGTCAGGAGGCCCTGGACCCCATGGTCAAGGCGAATCCTGACCAGATCTGGCCGGCCCGGGCGGACACCACAAGCAAGGAAGACCTTGCGAACATTCAGGACTCGATCACGCGCTACGGCGACCTGGACATGGCCATCCTGAACGCCGGTACCTGTGAATACCTCGAAATTGACGACTACCAGAGCGATATCATCGAAGCCAACCTGACCACCAATGTGGTGGGCACTGCACGTAGCCTGGACATTGCGCTGCCGGCGTTGCGGGCCACCCGGGCAAAGGGTAAGCCGGCCACGTTGGTGATTGTCAGCTCCTCCGCCTGGTGGTTTCCGTTCGCCCGGGCCGAGGGATATGGCGCGTCCAAGGCGGCCCTGACCTATTTTGCCCATGCTCTGCGGGCTGATTTGGCAGTAGAGGGGATAGACGTGGTGGTGGTGTCGCCAGGTTTTGTGAAAACACCCCTGACCGACCGTAACGATTTTCCTATGCCATTTCTGATATCAGCGGACGACGCCGCTCGCCGAATCTACAAAGGTCTGGACGCCGGGAAACGGGAAATCGCGTTCCCGCGCCGTTTTACCTGGATGCTGAAGACCCTGGGCGCCCTGCCCCAGCCGCTGATCGACAGGATGGCTGCCTCAATGGCCCGCAAGGCCGATTCTTGAAACCTCGTCTGATCTAAGGAATGACCCATGAAGCAGGACCGTCAGCGAATTGCGGTGATTGGCGCTGGTGTATCCGGCCTGACCGCAGCCTGGCTGCTGAGTGAAAAACACGATGTACAGGTGTTCGAGGCAGGCGACTATGCAGGCGGCCACACCAACACCGAGCAGGTGGAAGCCGGCGGGCAGACCTGGCCGGTGAACACCGGGTTCATCGTGTTTAATGACTGGACCTACCCCAACTTCATCAAGCTGATGGATCGGCTGGGCGTGGCCTCTGAAGTGAGCGACATGAGTTTCAGTGTCGATAACCAGGCTACCGGCCTGCAGTACAATGGCACCAGTCTCAATACCCTCTTTGCCCAACGCAAGAACCTGTTCAACCTGCCGTTCCTGAAAATGATCCGGGAGATCCTGCGGTTCAACAGGGAAACCCGCGCCGACCTGGCCGCCGGTGACATTCCGGAGGGAGAAACCCTGGGCGACTATCTGAATCGCAACCACTACAGCCGTTACTTCCGGAACGGCTACATTGTGCCCATGGGTGCGGCGATCTGGTCGGCGCCGGAGATCATGCTGGAACAGTTCCCGATTCGCTTCTTCCTGCAGTTCTTCAATAATCACGGCATGTTGTCAGTGGACGACCGCCCGACCTGGCGGGTTATCAGTGGCGGTTCTGCCACTTACGTGCAGGCCATGATGGGCCGGCTGGGTGACCGCACCCACCTGAACAGCCCGGTCGAGCGGGTGATCCGCGATGAGCAAGGCGTGACCATTACCGTGAAGGGCGAAGACCATCGGTTTGATCAGGTCATACTGGCCTGCCACAGCGACCAGGCACTGGGTATGCTCGGCGACCCGAGCGATCAGGAGCGGGAGATTCTGGGCGCCATCGGCTACCAGAAGAACGATGTGGTACTGCACACCGACCCCAGCGTGCTGCCATCCACCCGCCTGGCCTGGGCGGCGTGGAACTACACCATTCCGGATCACAGTACCCAGCCGGTGTCGGTCACCTATAACATGAACATTTTGCAGAACTTCCACAACGCTCCGGAAACCTTCTGCGTTACCCTGAACCGCAGCCACGACATTGACCCGGCCAAAGTGATCAAGCGGTTTGAGTATGATCACCCGGTCTTCACCCTGGATGCGGTGACGGCCCAGGGGCGTTACGATGAGATTGGCAACCGCAACCGGACCCATTTCTGTGGTGCCTACTGGTTCAACGGTTTCCATGAAGATGGCGTGCGCAGTGCGCTGAGAGTTACCCGGGCGTTTGGAGTGGAGCTCTGACCATGACCAGCGGTTGGCTGGAAGGCACCATCAGACACCGCCGCAAACAGCCCGTTCAGCATGAGTTCACCTACCCGATCGGCCTGCTGGCGCTGGACCTGGACGAGTGGCCAACGGTCACCCGGTGTAGCCCGTTTTTTTCACTGGAACGTTTCAACTGGCTCAGCCTCTACCGGCGGGATTATCTTGACCCGGAGGTGCCCAGCCTGCGCCAGGCCGTCTACAACCGGGTAAAGAGCGCCACCGGCTGGGCACCCGACGGGCCCATTGAATTGATCACCCACCCCCGGTATCTGGGTTATGTTTTCAACCC
>DASSWD010000084.1:0-3027 GCA_035705335.1 Marinobacter sp.
ATCCTGATCCCAGCGGCGGCCGAGGAACTGAGGCTCGGGGTTGTTCCCGGGCAGGTCGTAGAAGACGGGCAGGCCAAAGCCAAAGCCGGTGTTGCCCCACTCGTAGCGGGCAACGAGGTCCAGGTCACTGGCAGCCCCCTGTTTGACGAGGTCCGGTCGGTTCTCGTCGCTCAAATCAACCAGTACGTCCCGGTTTTGCTGGTTCAGATCAGATGGCAGGGTGCCACTGAACAGGGTGTCTCGGGGCAACGGCAGGGAGGGCCCCGCTTCAACCTCGCCCAGACTGGCGCGTTCGTTAGCCAGGCGGATGTCGGTATCCAGCGCTTCCCAGAACGGCACGCCCAGCTTGCCACCGAGCGCCACCGTACCGTAACGGATCGGATTGTCACCACCCAGATCCAGGGGGGGTAGCAGTTCCGCTTCCGTCAGGGCGACCGGGAAACCGTCGGATTCATTGCGGCGATCGAGCCGGTACTGGGCCTGGTTCTGCAACACCGACCGCTCCACCATGCCCTCGGGAGACCAGGTAACGTCGAGCATCAGCGCCTTGTCGAGCGCCAGTAAATCCGCTTCCTGCATCAGCGTCAGGCGCTGATCGCTGACCGAGCATTGCGGCGCTGCCTGGCCCCCGGCATCGGTAAAGCGGAAGTCGAACAGGCGGGTATCGGCGCGCCACGAGGCCAGTTGGCAGCCGCCCTCACATTGCTCGCCCGCCAGAGTGGCGGCGCCCAACTGGCCGCCACAGTCGATGGCCAGGCTTTCGAAGGCGACCGGGAAGCCCGCATCACCTTTCAGATCCAGGCCGCCATCGACCCAGCTGTAAGTGTCCAGCTTGTTGTCTTCCAGTCGCACGGCAAAGCGGTCAAAGTCGATGGGGTAACCGTAGATGCTGACCTCGTCTGGCAGCAGCGCGGGGTCGGCATTGAACACGCCGGTCACACCGCCGTTGCGCAACACGTATTTGCTGGCCGCGTGGGTCTCAATGGGCAGCCTATCCGTGCCGAAATCGACTTCCAGAGTGCGGCCACCAATCGCCTGACCGTCGCCGGTTTCCGGTTGGCCGGTGGCGTTGGCATAGAGCTCGGGCCCAAAGGTCAGCCCGGGCGGGTAGTAGTTACCCAGCCGGAAGGCATCGGATGCCGGATCGTGTGGCACGATGGCCTCGGTGTCGCGTTGCCGGTGACTGAGCAGGTGGTGGATCACCGGCGCATCGGCCGGCGCCAGAAAGCCGGGCAACTGCAAGGTTGCTGCATCGGTTTCATTCAGGTCGTCCGGGCGACGCCAGGCGTAGTCATTGCCCCCAATGCGGCTTGGCGCGAGGCTGCGTACGCCCCAGGCGACGCCCTGGGTGCCAACACTGTCGAGCGTACCGAGCAATGAACCGTCGTCGCCCAGGGCCAGGCCCGAGCCGTTGCCGCTATGGGCGATGCCCACACCCTGGGCACAGCCCGGTTCCCGGCAATCGGCACTCTGGAATAAACCAAAGGTGACATCCAGCGTGGTGTTCGTAAGTTCGCTGTTGACCACCGACACGCTGAATTCGCTCCAGCCCAGCTGACCCTGTGGCCAGCCGGATACGGCTGTCCCGGAGCCAAAGGTGGTGGTGGTTTCGATGCCGGCGTCACGCAGAATCAGGGAACCCGATCCGCCGTTGCCGTAGACCGCTGAATTGAGGTAGTAGTCGCTGCTGCGCTCGTCTTCGGCCTCGTAGAGCCCGTGTGCGAGCAACTGTGTTTTGCGGTAGTCCAGTTCAATGCCATCGGGCCCGAGGCGCCCGCCGCTGATTTCAAAGCCATAAGGCAGGTGTTCGGCGGTCAGTATCTGGCGGATTTCGCTCGTTGGGGTCGCATCGCCTTCCTCGTCGCTCCCGCTCCCGTCGCCAGCCATAAGCAGAAAGGGGAACGCGCTTGCCTGGCGGCCTGAGTTGATGCCCAGCAATTGAATTTCCCAGACCGAGCGATGCATGACAGGCAGGGGCAGCAGGCTGTCGACGATGGGGATGGAACCACTGGTGACCACCATATTGGCCGGCACATCACCCGTGGCATTCAGCGCGACGCACACCGGGCCGGTGTAAGGCACTTGCGCCGTCTCACTGCCCAGGCTGACGGACATCAGATAGGTGCCCTCGACCTCAATGTCACCTTCTGCGCAAGCGCCGCCAGCGGCCGGCAACAGGGAGAGGTTGCTGTCCGGATCAACCGCCAGTACTTCTTCGCCAAACTGGATCGTATCCGGCAGGGGCCTGATCTGAGGAATGTCGAGACTCGCCACTCGGGTGTTGCCACCCTGGTCCAGGCTAGCGAGCAGGCGCACGCTCCAGTTGTTCTGCCAGGCCCGAAACAAAAACTGAATCACACTGGTTGGGTTGAGCGAGGCGACCAACGCCTGCTGTGGCACTGGCACCAGGGCATTGCTGTCATAGAGGGCCGTCGACGGGTAGAGGTAATTGCCGAGCAGGGTGCGTTCCCTTTCGACGCCATCGGCATCTTCTGCCAGCAGCGTCAGTGCCATGGGCCAGTCTTCATCCAGCACGGTGCATTGTGACCCGGCTACGCAGTCGGCCTGCACCGCCAGCGACACCGCCAGGGCATAGGGAGACGACAGTGTATAGGCGTCAATGGGCGCCATGATGCCCGAGCACCTAAGACCAAAGGGCGCAGCCGGAGGCCCATCCCCGATCAGGCAGGCGTCGACCAGCGTCAGTTGACCGGTGGCTGTGTCGTCTGCTGCGGGTACGTCGTCCAGTATGTTGACCGTCGCTTCACTGCGACTGATGTCCATGGCGATGTCGAGCTCACTCAGGCTCACCTGAAACACTTCGGTTCCCTCGGACAGGGCGTCAATCAGCAGCGGAACGGTCACCACCTGCTGGCGCTGCCCCTGAGTGAAGTTCAGTGTTTCGGCTTTGCTGACATAGTCGAAACCGGTCAGAGCGGAGTCGTCAGTGGTGGTCAGTTCAACGCTGAAAGCAGGGAGGTCGGCCAACAGGCCGCCACTGCGACGTATCAGAATATCGGCGACACC
>DASSWD010000085.1:0-3878 GCA_035705335.1 Marinobacter sp.
GGTGTCCAGCGACACTTCGAAGGTGTGCAGGTTGCGGTTGTTGATGCCCACCAGCGGGGTGGTCAACGTGAGCGCATCGTCCAGCTCCTCGCCGTCGTGCACTTCCACCACTACGTCGAGCCCGATCTCATGGGCAATGCCTTCGAGTTCCTGCATCTGCGCTTTAGTCAGGCAGGCGGCGATCAGCAGGATGCAGTCGGCACCGATGGCCCGGCTTTCGTAGACCTGATACGGTTCGACCATGAAGTCCTTGCGGATGACCGGCAGGCTGCAGGCGGCCTGGGCGGCTTTAAGATAGTCCTCGTGGCCCTGAAAGAAGTCTTTATCGGTCAGCACGGACAGGCAGGCGGCGCCGCCTTTTTCGTAGCTTTCAGCAATGCGTTCGGGTTCAAACGGATCGCGCAGGATGCCTTTGCTGGGCGATGCTTTTTTGATTTCGGCGATGACGGCAGGCTTTTGGGCCTCGATACGAGTACGCAGCGCATTGGTAAACCCACGTGTCGGGGCTTGGTCGCCGGCCATTGCTTTCAGGTCCGCAATCGAAACCTTAGGCTTACGTTCATCAATTTCTTCCCATTTGCGATCAACGATTTTACGCAGGATCGTAGGAGTCTTATCCAAATGTCGTTCAGTCATAGCAGGCCCGTATAAAGTATGCGAGACCGGTTGTGGGGAGGCTTTCCAAAACTCTCTGTAGCCAGGGATGGCTACAGCGAAGCCCTACATGGACGTACTTGTGGGCGTGTTTTGGAAAGCCTCCCCACAGCCGGTCGCCCGACAGCAAGGTTAAAAGCGCGTGATCAAAAGCACTGCGAAAAATCCGCCAGCTCCGACATCTTGCCGGCAGCCAGGCCAGAGCCCATGGCATCCAGCGCCATGTCGACGCCTTCTTTGGCGGTCTTCGCCAGGCCAGCGACGTAAATGGCTGCGCCGGCATTCAGGGCAATCATGTCCCGCGCCTTCTCGGTGATTTCGTCATGGCTGCGGCCAAAGGCGGCTTTGATCAGTTTCAGGGATTCGTCAGAGGAATCCACGTCCAGCCCCACCAGGGACTGGCTCTTGATGCCAAGATCCTCCGGTGTCAGCTCGTATTCGGTGATCTCGCCGTTTTTCAGCTCCGCCACATGGGTAGATGATGCCAGGCTGATTTCATCAAGGCCGTCTTTGGAGTGCACCACCATGATGTGTTCCGCGCCCAGGCGCTGGAGTACTTCGGCCATGGGCCGGCACAGCTCCCGGGAGAACACGCCGATCAACTGGCGGGTCACCCCTGCCGGGTTGGTCATCGGGCCGAGGATGTTGAAAATGGTGCGGCAACCCAGTTCCCGGCGCGGGCCAATGGCGTGTTTCATGGCGCCGTGGTGGGCCGGGGCAAACATGAAGCCGACGCCGATCTGCTCCACGCAGCGGGCCACTTCTTCCGGTTTCATGTTCAGGTTGATGCCGGCTTTTTCGATCAGGTCGGCGCTGCCGCTCTTGGAGGACACGCCCCGGTTGCCGTGCTTGGCGACGTAGCCACCGGCGGCGGCCACCACAAACGAGGCCGCGGAGGATACGTTGAACAGGTTGGCGCCATCGCCGCCGGTGCCGACGATGTCCACCAGCGGGCTGGCGTTGACGGTGACGCCGGTGGCCAGTTCCCGCATCACTTCGGTGGCGCCGGTGATTTCGTCGATGGTTTCGCTTTTCAGGCGCAGGCCCATCAGGAAGGCGCCGATCTGGGCGTCGGTGGCCTCGCCGTTCATCACGATGCGCATCACGGACTTCATTTCATCCCGGGACAAATCCAGGTTGGATGCGATGCGGTTAAGCGCTTGTTTCATGTCCATGGCTCGGCCTCTTGTTATATTTTCAGGAAGTTGCGCAGCAGCTCGTGGCCCTGTTCGGTCATGATCGACTCGGGGTGGAACTGCACGCCTTCGATGGGCAGGGTCTTGTGGCGCACGCCCATGATTTCCTCAACGGAACCGTCGTCGTTGCGGGTCCAGGCGGTGACCTCCAGGCAATCCGGCAGGGTGGCCTTGTCGATCACCAGGCTGTGGTAACGGGTGGCCTGCAGCGGGTTGTTCAGGCCGCGGAACACGCCTTCATCCTTATGATAGACCGCCGATACCTTGCCGTGCATGACTTTGCCGGCGCGGATAATGTCGCCGCCGAACACTTGCCCGATGGCCTGGTGGCCCAGGCAGATGCCCAGTATCGGCAGCTTGCCGGCGAAGTGGCGAATGGCGTCCATGGAGATCCCGGCCTCATTGGGCGTGCAGGGGCCGGGGGACACCACCAGGCGCTCGGGCTTGAGGGCTTCGATCTGCTCAACGGTGATTTCGTCGTTACGGTACACCTTTACATCCGCACCCAGTTCCGCCAGGTACTGCACCACGTTGTAGGTGAAGGAATCGTAGTTGTCGATCATCAATAGCATAATCCGTCCCTCCGCCTCAGTGGTCGTAGTCGTTGTAGGTCATGGCCACGGCCCGGAAGATGGCGCGGCCCTTGTTCATGGTTTCTTTCCATTCAAGGCGGGGAACGGAATCGGCCACCACGCCTGCGCCGGCCTGGATGTGCAGGGTGTTGTCCTTGATCACCGCGGTGCGGATGGCAATGGCGGTGTCCATGTTGCCGTTGAACGACAGGTAGCCTACAGCGCCGCCGTACACGCCGCGTTTGACGGGTTCCAGCTCGTCGATGATCTCCATGGCGCGGATTTTCGGGGCGCCGCTGAGGGTGCCGGCCGGCAGGGTGGCGCGCAGTACGTCCAGGCAGCTGGTGCCGGGTTTCAGGCGGCCGGTGACGTTAGAGACGATGTGCATCACGTGGGAGTAACGCTCCACGATCATCTTGTCGGTCAGTTTTACGGTGCCGGTTTCCGACACCCGGCCGGCATCGTTGCGGCCCAGATCAATCAGCATCAGGTGCTCGGCGATTTCTTTCGGGTCCGCCAGCAGTTCCTTCTCCAGCGCCTTGTCTTCGGCGTCGGTGGCGCCGCGCTTGCGGGTGCCGGCGATCGGCCGCACAGTGACTTCCTCATCTTCCACCCGGGCCAGGATTTCCGGAGACGAGCCGACGATGTGGAAGTCTTCCAGGTCGAGGAAATACATATAGGGGGAGGGATTGAGCACCCGCAGTGAGCGGTACAGGTTCAGCGGCGGTGCCTCAAACGGGATCGACATGCGCTGGGAAATCACGGTCTGCATCACGTCGCCGTCGAGCACGTAGCCTTTGATCCGGTCGACGGCGGCTTCGAATCTATCCTGGGTAAAGCCGGAAATGAAGTCGCTCTCGTCCACCACCTTGCCCCGCAGATGGGCCGGGGTGCGCGGCGCGTCGGCGGTTTGTCGATGCAGCTGGTTTTCCAGCTCGTCAATCCGGGCCTGGGCCTTTTCGTAGGCGCCGGTGTTGGCCGGGTCGGCGTGAACAATCAGGTGCAGCTTGCCCCGCAGGTTATCGAACACCACGATCTCATCCGACACCATCAGCAGGATGTCCGGGGTGCCGATCTTGTCAGGCGGGCAGCTTTTGCGCAGGCGTTTTTCGATATACCGCACCGTATCGTAGCCGAAATAGCCCACCAGTCCGCCATTAAAACGCGGCAGCTCGTCCAGGTCCGGGGCGTTGAAGCGTTGCTGGTACTCGTCGACAAAGGCCAGTGGATCGTCCACTTCGGCCTGTTCGACCACCTCGCCGTTGCGGCTGACCTCAATGCGATGATCATAGACTTTCAGCACTTCCCGGCTGGACAGGCCGATGATCGAATACCGGCCCCATTTTTCACCGCCCTGGACGGATTCAAACAGGTAAGAGTAGGGCCCGCTGGCCAGTTTCAAATAGGTGCTGAGGGGAGTGTCGAGGTCGGCCAGAACTTCCCGATAGACCGGGAT
>DASSWD010000086.1:0-16108 GCA_035705335.1 Marinobacter sp.
GGCACCCGACACCGCAGAAGCATTCATCGAGTTTGCCCTGAGCCCCGAGGGCCAGGCACTGGTGGCCGAGTCCGGCTTCATATCCCAGAACCCGATCGCGGTCGAGCCGGAGCTGGACGATTCCGTGCCGGACACCTTCCGTAACCTGACCGCCAACTACCGGCGCCTGACCGTCAACTTCCGCTTCGCAGAGGGTCGCACCAAACTGGACAACAAGGCCATGCGCGACTTGCTGCGCGTGCGGCACTACCTGGAGCGGGAAGGCAAAACCGCAGACGACGTGATGCTGATCGGCTTTGCCGATGCCCAGAGCCACGAACTGCGGGCCCAGATGATTTCCGAACTGCGGGCGCTGTCCGTGCGCAAAGCGCTTAATGACGTCGGCGTTCTGGACGCTGCCTATACCGGTTACGGCCACTACATGCCGGTAAGCGGTGCTGGCAGCCCCCGCAACGGCCGGGTTGAAGTGTGGGTCCAGAACTGAGTCACTGACCGGGGACGCCTGGAGTCACCTTCGGCAATCCCCTACCCATCGCAAGATCACAGACCTGCCCGGGTTACCTATACTGCCGGTGTTACCTCTCAACCGACAGACCGGGACAATGGACATCAAAAACGACCACCGCTACGCGATCAACCTGAACGTTCGGGGCATCCAGCCCTCCGCCACCCTGCGCATCAACGAGCTGAGCAACCAGCTGCGCGCCGAAGGCCGAGACATCATCAAACTGGGGCTGGGACAGTCGCCGTTCCCGGTACCCGAGCGGGTGGTCAACGCGCTCAAAGAGCATGCCCACGAAAAAGATTACCTGCCGGTCAAGGGCCTGAAAGGCCTGCGTGAAGCCATTGCTGGCTACATCAACCGCAATGAACGCATGCGTTGTACCTGGGAAGACGTACTGATCGGCCCCGGCTCCAAGGAACTGCTGTTCATCCTGCAACTGGCTTATTATGGCGACCTGCTGATCCCGCGCCCGAGCTGGGTGTCCTATGCACCCCAGGCCCGGATCATTGGCCGTTCCGTACATTGGCTGCCCACCCACGCTGAGAACAACTGGCAGCTGACTGCCGAAGAGCTGGACATCATCTGCCGGGATGACCCCTCGCGCCCGCGCATCCTGATCCTGAACTATCCCTCCAACCCGACTGGCTGCACCTACGCCGACGATCAGTTGCTGGCCATCGCCAACGTGGCCCGCAAGTACAAACTGATCCTGCTGTCGGACGAGATCTACGGCGAGGTGCACTTCGAAGGCAAGCACAAGTCCATCGCACGCTACTACCCGGAAGGCACCATCATCAGCACCGGCCTGTCCAAGTGGGCGGGTGCCGGCGGCTGGCGCCTGGGCACCTTCATTTTCCCGCCGGAACTGCGTCCGCTGCAGGATGCCATGGCGATCATCGCCAGCGAAACCTACACCGCCACCAGCGCACCCATCCAGTACGCAGCGATCACCGCATTTGACGGCGGCGGCGACATCGACGAATACCTGCTGCAATCCCGCCGGGTGCTGAAGGTGGTGGGCGAGTACATGCACCGCCGCCTGAGCGACATGGGCGCCGTGGTGCAAAAGCCCGAGGGGGCGTTTTACCTGTTCCCGGACTTCTCCGGGTTCCGCGAGCCCCTGGCCCGCAAGGACATCAAGACCTCTCAGGCGTTCTGCACCGCACTGTTGGAAAACACCGGGGTGGCTATTCTGCCATCCAGTGATTTCGGCTTCGCGCCGGATCACCTGGGTGCCCGCCTGGCGTTCGTGGATTTCGACGGCGCGGCGGCACTGGCTCTGGCCGGCGGCGACTACGCCGACCAGCCGCTGGCTGACGACTTCGTCCAGCAGGCGTGCCCGCGCCTGGTGCTGGCCATGGACAAGATGGAGAAGTGGCTGACCAGCCTGTAACCCAGGCGTGTTAGACTGGCGCCCTCACGTTGATTTCACTTGGGGGTGCCATGTCTGATTCTGTTTCGCTCCGTGCCATCACCGACTTCGCCGAGGCCCTGGCCCGGGAAGCGGGCGAACTGATCCGCCACGAGCGCGATGAAAACACCCTGCGCACCGATTACAAGCACCAGACCGAACTGGTAACCCACGCCGATATCATGGCCGACGAGTTCATCACCGGCGCGATCCGCGAACGCTTCCCGGATCATCGCATTCTGTCCGAAGAAACCATGCCGGACCTGTCCCAGGCGGAGTCCCTGGACACCCCGCTGTGGATCATCGACCCCATCGACGGCACGGTGAACTACGCTTATGGTCATCCCCAGGTGGCGGTGTCGATTGCCTTTGCCGAGAAAGGCCGGGTCCGCATTGGCGTGGTGCACGCCCCCTTCCCCGGCGAAACCTTCCGTGCCACCGAAGGTGAAGGCGCGACCTTGAACGGCCGGGCGATCCAGCACAGCGGCGCCACGGAGCCGCGGCAGTCTCTGTTTGCCACCGGTTTCCCCTACACCAAAGATGGGCTGGCACCGCTGGTCAGTCGTCTGGATGCGATGATCCACCAGTGCCGCGACCTGCGGCGCATTGGTTCCGCTGCCTTGGACATCTGCTGGGTGGGCTGCGGCCGTCTCGACATCTACTACGAAAACGTCAGCCCCTGGGACTTCGCGGCGGCGCGGTTAATTGCCAAAGAGGCCGGTGCCACGGTCGGGCATTTCGGCGAAGTGCCGGCGGATTATCCGGCGGATCTGTGGGGACGAGATATTCTGATCTCGGCGCCGGCGGTGTGGGAGCCTGTACGGTCGATTCTTCGGTCGGCTTCGGGGTACGACTGACGCTTGGCTTTTTCTCCCTTGTAGCCTGCAGACGTTGGTGGTTGTTGCGGGTGGGGGAGACCCTCCCACAACGTCGGACTAACGTGATATATCGGGCGCGCTATCCGTCGGGCTTCGAAATCCACGCAATAAAAAAGCAGCCTTTCCTGGCGATTTCACAAACGCTTGCGGGCGGTGGTTGGAAGGGCTTTCCCGAAATTTCGTAGGCCATGGATGGCCGGAGACAAGCGCCACATGGATGTGCCGAAGGAGCGCTTTCGGGAAAGCCCTTCCAACCATCGACCAGACGCCAAAATCAGCAGGCTGGGAGACCAAGAACCCCGAGGTCAGCCCCAAACAGACTCCGACACCAACCCCCAGGCCTCGTCAAAATCCGCAGAAGGCAACCGGGCAAACGAGGATCGAACAAACCGCTGAATGCGGCCTTCAAGAAACACCATCACGAAGTCAGAGCCCCGTGCCGCCGTAGTCCGCGGCCGCAACCCCTGACGAATCTCGCCTTCTTTCAGCGTCTGCCGAATCTGCGTCTCCAGCCGCTCGAAAAACTGCGATGCCCGCCGGCGCAGCGTGTCATCCTCGCCCATCAGCGCATCGCCGGTCAGCACACAACATAACCCCGGATTACGCTCCGCAAACACCAGCACCAGATGCACCAGCTGCTGCAGGCGAACGCGAACATCCTCCTGCTCCTGCAGGATCACCTGGCAGCGGGAGAAAACCGCCTCTTCCGCAAACTTGATCAGCGCCTCGAACATCTTCCGCTTGCTCGGAAAATGCCGGTACAGGGCCGCTTCCGTGACACCCACCGTCTTGGCCAGGCCGGCGGTGGTGATACGGGCACCCGGGTCGGATTGCAACAGCTCGACAAGCGCCTGGAGAATGCTCTCCCGGCGACTGGGTTTTTCGTTGGTCATGACAGGACTACAGCGCTCTGGTAATTCGTTATTTTGATTGTTCGTATTCTTGCCCCTCCGGATCCGGAGAGTGGTTTTCCGTGGTTATATCCGATCAGAAAAACGTACCGTCGATGGGCGAAGAGGCACTGGCATAAAGCTTCTTCGGCATACGCCCCGCCAGATAGGCCTCGCGGCCGGATTCAATCGCCAGGCGCATGGCGTTGGCCATGCGGATCGGGTCCCGGGCCTGGGCGATGGCAGTGTTCATCAGCACCCCGTCGCAGCCCAGCTCCATGGCGATCGTGGCATCCGAGGCGGTGCCTACGCCGGCGTCAACCAGCACCGGAACCTTGGCGTTCTCGACGATCAGGCGGATGTTGTAGCGGTTCTGGATACCCAGGCCGGAGCCAATCGGCGCGCCCAGCGGCATGATCGCCACACAGCCCATTTCTTCCAGGCGCATCGCCAGCAGAGGGTCGTCCGAGCAATACACCATGACCTTGAAACCGTCCCTGATCAGCGTCTCGGCAGCGGCCAGGGTTTCCGGCATGTTCGGGTACAGGGTCTTGTGTTCGCCCAGTACTTCCAGCTTCACCAGGTCGTGGCCGTCGAGCAGTTCCCGCGCCAGTTTGCAGGTGCGCACGGCGTCTTTGGCGGTGTAGCATCCGGCGGTGTTGGGCAGGATGGTGTAGGTTTCCGGTGAAATCACGTCGAGCAGGTTGGGTTCGTCCGGGTTCTGGCCCAGGTTGGTGCGACGCACAGCGACGGTAACGATTTCCGCACCGGAGGCCTCGATGGCGTGGCCGGTTTCCATCAGGTCCCGGTATTTGCCCGTTCCAACCAGCAGGCGGGATTTGTAGACCTTGCCAGCAATTTCGAGGGGTTTGTCCTCAGGGAGCTGGATAGCGGGCGTGTCTGTCGGTTTGTCAGTCATGGCATTCCTGAGTTCGTTGAGAGAAGAAGGCAAAAGGCGTTGATCCGGCGGGCTCTAGCCTCCGCCGATGGCGTGCACCACTTCCACCCGGTCGCCGTCGGCCAGGGCGAACCCGGGGTGCTCGCTGCGCGGCACGATGTCTTCGTTGACTTCCACGGCCAGGCGTTTGCCTGCCAGGGCGAGCCGCTCGATCAAGACAGCGATGGTGGCGCCTTCGGGCAGTTCCATGGTCTCGCCGTTTATCTGAACCTGCATGGTGTCATGCACCTCCGATTACCGTTTCAGGGCGGCGGCTGCCAGCAGCGCCCATCCGATGATGAAACTGACCCCGCCCAGCGGGGTAATGGCGCCCAGCCAGGGCGTGCTGGTCAGTACCAGCAGATAAAGACTGCCGCTGAACAGCACCATGCCAGCCACCCAGGCGCCGGCACAGGCGGCCAGCAGTCGGCGGGACAAGCCCAGCGCCGGCATCAGGCTGACGCCAACCAGCGCCAGGGCGTGGTACATCTGATAGCTGGCCGCGGTCTGGAACACCGCAAGGCCCCTCTCCGACACCATACCGCGCAAACCGTGGGCACCAAAAGCACCCGCAGCAACCGCCAGCAAGCCGGTGATCGCGCCAATCGCCAGGGCCCAGCGCAGTATCAGTGGCGATGGTGAATCAGTCGCAGGCACAGTGGACT
The DNA here is from genome assembly GCA_035705335.1 of Marinobacter sp. Classification (GTDB taxonomy): domain Bacteria; phylum Pseudomonadota; class Gammaproteobacteria; order Pseudomonadales; family Oleiphilaceae; genus Marinobacter. The sequence goes on from DASSWD010000086.1 coordinate 5,287, forward strand.
TTTTCTCCGGTGTCGAGGTTCATCAGGGTCAACGCACCGCCCCAGACGCACCCGGTGTCCAGGCCAACAAAACGGTCACTGCCGGTCTTGCCCTGCAACGACGCCCAGTGGCCAAACACGATGGTCACATCATCCGGACGGGGAAATTCGAACCAGGGCGCATAGCCTTCCGGCGCGTGGTCGGCCGATTCCTTGGTGGCCAACTCAAGGGTGCCGTCAGCGGCGATAAAGCGCATGCGCGTGAAGTAGTTAGTGATCACTCGCCAACGGTCCATACCAGAAAGCGTATCACACCAGCGTGCCGGCTCGTTGCCATACATTTGGCTAAAATATTCTTCCGCCTGGGCACTTCGGATCACCGCTTCCACTTCCCGGGCACAGGCCACCGCCTGGTCGACACTCCAGACGTGGGGCAGGCCCGCGTGCGCCATCACCAGGTTGCGCTTGGGGTCGTGCACGCACAGGGATTGCTGGCACAGCCACTGGATCAGGTGATTATGGTCCGGGGCATCCAGAATGTCGTGCAGGGTGTCTTTCGATTTCAGGTTATGGCCGCCCAGGGCCACCGCCAGCAGATGCAGGTCGTGGTTGCCCAGCACCACCACCGCCGAGCTGCCCATCTGTTCGATGTAGCGCAGGGTTTGCAAGGAAGACGGCCCGCGGTTGATCAGGTCGCCGGCGACCCAGAGGGTGTCCCGTGAGGGCGAGAAATCCACCCGGTCCAGGACGTCCCGCAGGCGCTCGTAACAGCCTTGAATGTCACCGATGGCATAGACCGCCATGTTATCCCTCCTGGCTGTGGTCGCTGTCCGGGTGCCGGTCGGTCAGCCAATCTGCAATGCGCACGAACGCGGGCAGCCCGAGGTTTTCCGGGCGCAGGCCGTCGTCGATGCCCAGCGCCTGCAAATCCCCCGCCGTCAGCAGTCCGCCCAGGGCTTTTCTCAGGGTTTTCCGGCGGGCGTTGAAAGCGGTGCGCACCACCGACTGCAGGGTTTTCAGGTCTTTCGCCGGGTGCGGCAAATCGCCGTGGGGCACCAGCCGGACGATGGCCGAGTCCACTTTCGGCGCCGGCCGGAACGCACCCGGGCCAACCTCAAACAGCGGCTGCACCTGGCAGAAGTACTGGGCCATGATGCCCAAACGCCCGTAGTGATTGTCGCCCGGTACTGCGGCCAGGCGTTGCACTACCTCTTTCTGCAACATGAAATGCATGTCCTGCACCACCCCGGACTGCTCCAGCAGATGGAAAATCAGCGGCGTGGAGATGTTATAGGGCAGGTTACCAACAATTCGCAGCGGGCGGTCGGTGATCAGTTGACGGAAGTCAAAACTCAGGGCGTCCGCCTCATGAATGCGCAGCTCCGGGTAGTTAAAGAACTTGGTGCGCAGTACCGGGATCAGGTCACGGTCCAGTTCCACCACCTGCAACCGGGGATTGGCCAGCAGCAGTTCTTCAGTCAGCGCCCCCAGGCCCGGGCCGATTTCCACCATGGTGTCTTCGGGCTTGGGATTGATGGCACGGACGATTTTTTCGATCACGCCCGGGTCGTGCAGGAAATTCTGACCGAAGCGTTTACGGGCCTGATGCCCGTGTTTGTTGCTCATGAGTTCGCTCCGGCGTTTCGGCGAGCCTGTTGTCGGCATTGAGCCATCTGCGTACCCACTTTGATAGCCGTGTGCAGACTGCCGGCGTCGGCCCGGCCCGTACCCGCCAGGTCCAGCGCGGTGCCGTGATCTACCGAGGTCCGCACAATTGGCAAACCGAGGGTGATATTCACCGCCCGGCCGAAGCCCTGGAATTTCAGCACCGGCAAACCCTGATCGTGATACATCGCCAGCACGGCGTCGGCGTTATCGAGCCAGTGTGGGGTAAACAGTGTGTCAGCCGGTAGCGGACCGGTCAGTTGGATGCCCTCGGCACGCAAGCTGTCCAGAGTGGGCTCGATCACTTCGATTTCCTCACGCCCCAGGTGCCCGCCCTCGCCAGCGTGGGGGTTCAAGCCCGCCACCAGAATGCGCGGGGCGTCCAGGCCAAAGAAGGTTTTCAGGTCGGCGTTCAGAATACGGGCCACCTGGGCCAGGCGCTCGGGGGTCACCGCATCGGCCACGGCCCGCAGCGGTAAGTGAGTGGTCACCAGCGCTACCCGCAGCTCTTCGGTGGCCAGCATCATGACCACCCGTTCAACGCCGCAGAGTTCCTGCAGAAATTCGGTGTGGCCACTGAACGCGATGCCGGCTTCATTGATCACGCCCTTGTGGACCGGTGCTGTGACCATGCCGTCGAAATCGCCCTTAAGGCAGCCTTTAGCCGCGATGGTCAGGGTATCGAGCACATACTGACTGTTGCCGGCATCCAGCTTACCCGCCTGGGTTGAATGACAGCCGGGCACATCCAGAACCGACAGTGAACCAAGCTCCAGCGTTGCGGGCTGGCCCGGTTGCCAGTCCTGCAGATCGACCGTCAACCCGAGCTCGGCGGCCCGGGCGGTCAGCAAGGACCGGCTGGCCACCAGCACCAGACCCACGTCCCGGCGTTCATTGGCCAGCGTCAGGCACAGCTCCGGACCGATACCTGCCGGTTCGCCTGCCGTCAGCGCCAGGGTGATGTCCGCCATCAGGAAGCCTCTTCTGGCTCGGTTGCAGACGCCGGCTCGGGGTTCAGGTCAGCGAATTCGCCCTTGAACTCGACAAAGGCTTCGTCGCGAATTTCCCGCAGCCAATTCTGCAGCTCGGTTTCAAACTTGCGCATGTAAATGGCCTGACGGGCCTGGGATTCGCGGTTCTGGTCGGTCACATCCTGTTGCCGGCGCTCCTGCACCTGCAGAATGTGCCAGCCGAACTGGGAGCGGACCGGGCCATAGAATTCGCCAATGTCCGCCGCCATCATGGCCTGCTCGAATTCAGGCACCATTTCACCAGGGCTGACCCAGCCCAGGTTGCCGCCGTCGGAACCGGATACCGGGTCATCCGACAGCTCGCGCGCCAGCGTCGCGAAGTCCGCACCGTCCTGCAACTGGTTATAGATGTCGCGGATCTTCGCCTCAGCCTGGGCTTCGGTCACCGCCTCGGAAGGCCGTACCAGAATATGGCGAACCCGATGCTGCTGGACGAATTCCTGCTGCTCACCGCCCCGGGACTCCATCACCATCACCAGATGGAAGCCGCTGTTGTTTTCCAGCACTTCCGATGGCTGGCCTTCTTCCAGATCCGGCACCACAGGAGCCAACAGAGAGGGCAACTGGCGCTGCGACCGCCAGCCCATGTCACCCCCTTCAAGAGCGTTGCTGGCATCAGACTCCGCCACCGCCACTTCACGGAAGTCCCGGCCTTCCAGAATCTCCTGACGCAGACGCTCAGCGGTCTGTCGAGCCTCGGTCACCGCGGCTTCACTGCCAGGATCATCCACTTCGATAAAGATGTAGGCCAGCCGATACTCGGGCTCGGCACCGCCCAGTGCGGCACTGGCCTGCAAGTAGTTGTCCACCTCACGGTCGGTGATCCGCACCCGGTTGCCGACCTGGCGTTGCTGCACCCGACTGGTCAGCATTTCATTACGAATCTGCTCCCTCGCCTGCTGGTAGGTGACACCCTCTTCAATCAGTTGCTGTTCGAACTGTTCCAGAGTCAGACCATTGCTGCGGGCGATCGTCGCCATGGTTTCGTTAAGCTCGTTATCGCTGATGCGCATGCCCATCTCGTCAGCCATTTGCAGCTGCAGAGACTCCAGCACCAACTGTTCGAGTACCCGCTCCTGCAGCAATTCCCTGGGCGGCAGGTTGGTGCCCTGGGCGCTGAGCCGGCCAATGATGGTGTTAACCCGGGCCTCCAGCTCGGTCTGCAGGATCACTTCGTCGTCCACAATGGCTACAACGCGGTCGAGCACTTTGCGTTCAGCCTGGGCGGCAACCGACAGCATCAGCGCCAGCAGCGCGAACATCACCGTCAGTCCCGGGCGCACAATCGCCTTCATAATCACCTCTTGGTTGGTCATTGCCTGTCAGGCTCTTTGTCAGGAGCCCGGACACGTTAGTTCAATTTACGGGCGTGGCGTGCCAAAACGGCGGCGCTCGCGCTCATCGTAACCGTAGATGGCATCCGCAATGTTGTCGGACGCGCCGCCACTGCCACCCAGGCCCTTGAGCTCAATGCGGAACAGCAGTCGGGTATCCAGTTTTTCGTCGTCGGTCAGGTAGTTCTGATGCACCACCTGGACACTCCAGCAGCAGTTATTGTATTCAAGCCCGGCCAGGGTACCGACCGTGCGGTCCAGCCCGGAATCGTATACCCAGCGGCCGATGGCGCTGATCTGGTCAGTCACCGGAAACACCGCCCCAACGTCAGTCTGTTCCAGGTCGTCCGCGCGGCTGTAGGTGTGGCCCAGGGTCGCCAGGTAGCGGTAGTCGCTGGTGCGGAACATCAACTGGCTGCGGCCCTCGACGGTTTCGCCGGTTTCATGATCCCACAGGCCAGACGAGCGGATTTCCAGATTCTTGATCGGGCTCAGAGACACCTCACCCGCCAGTGGCGAGCGGCTCCGATCACCCGCGCCCTGGCCGAACAGGCTCACTTCCCGGTCGTCAAAATACTGCACCTGGCCGATGCTGAACCGGGCTCTTTCCGCCCCGGTCAGCAGATCGTTAAAACGCGTGGTCACCGCCGCGGTCAGTTGGTTGGTATCGCCCACCCGGTCTCCGCCAGTAAAACGCTGGCGCTGGAACAGCTGATCAAACCGGAAGCTACGGATACCGGTGTCAAAATCCGGAATGTCGTTCTGGTCGGCGTCGGCGTCCACCCAGGCATAGTAAAGCCGGGGTTCCAGCGTTTGATTGTAGGGGATGTCGAACAGGCTGGAGCGACGGTCAAAATACAGCCCGTTGTCCCATTCAAACACCGGCGCGGTGCGGTCAAAGCTGCCATCGCCGAGGGTGTAATCGTCCAGTTCATAGCGGGTGTAGTCAACGCTCACGGACGGCCGGCTGAAACCCCAGAGCGCCCGCATGGGCAGGGCCAGCTCGGGAATGGCCCGCAGGCGCTGGCCATTGGCGGCATCCAGGCCGCTCAAGGTGTCGTTGTCACGATAGAACCAGGTGTACTGGCTCTCCAGATTGGCCTCAAACACGCCGGCGTCCAGAGTGCCGCCGTAGATGATTTCCGGCAGTTGGGCGTAGGGCCGGCTGGCTTCCGGAATGCGATCCCGGATGGTCTGGTATCCGTTCAGGTAGGTTTCGAAGTACTGATTCTGATCCTGATAACGAATGCCGCCCCGGCGCCTGAGGTGAGTGGCCTGATCAATTTCCAGGCTCCGGTTCAGGTCACTCAGGTAATCTTCATCCGACACCACAGAGTAATCGCCGTAACCGCTCCAGCCACCGCCGAAACCGGCGCGGGTAGTGAAGTCCAGGGCCCAGCGCTCACCGTTTTCACCGGGATTCTCATCGGCAAAATCGCTGTCGTTGTTGATGTAGCCCAGTTGCAGCACCGACTCGCCATAGGGGTTCAGGTAACGGCCTTCAACCTCGTTGAACAGCCCTCGCCCATGGATGTACTGCGGCGTGAGCGTGGCGTCGTAGTGGGGTGCCAGATTCAGGTAGTAGGGCAAGGCCAGGTAGCCGCCACTGCCGGTATTGGAGGTGCCAAACTGCGGGTACAGGAAACCGGTTTTGCGACGGTCGTCAATCGGAAAGGTGATGTAGGGCCAGTAGAAAACAGGCGTATCCAGGATCTGCAGGCGCACGTTGGATGCACTGCCAAAGCCAGCCTCCCGGTCCAGTTCGATGTCGGAGGCCACAATGGACCAGTCATTCTGCTGCGGGCCGCAGGTGGTGAACATGCCGTCGGTAATCACCACTTCGCTTTCGCTGATTCGGGCCAGCGATGCGGCCCGGCCCCGCATTTCCGCCTCGTGGAACAGGAAGGTGGCCGTGTTCACATCCAGGCGCCCGGTGTCGGACTGATAGTCGGCCTCTTCACCGGTCAGCAAAAAGCCTTCACCACGGCTGACCATCGGCCCCTGCAGGCGGATCCGGCCGGTGGCCTGATCGTAGCGGGCTGCGCTGCCGCTGGCCCGGAACCGGCCCTGGCGCAACTGTACGTCGCCCTGAAGGAACAGTTCGGCATCCACCTCATAGCGGGCCTCCAGAGCGCCGGCCTGAATCGGCGCCTCCCGGTCATCGCCGGTGACCGCCGGCAACTGGCCCGATGCCACCGTCGACGGCAGATAGCCACCCTCACAGAACACCGGCAAGCGCTCCCGAACCGATGCCGGCAGATCTTCGCGGGGGCGCCAGTCAATCTCGGCCGCCGTCGGGGCGGCCGATTGCGCCAGCACCATCGGCCCAGACGTCATGCCCACCATTGCGATCAGCCAGCCAGCGGCTCTGCGGTCTTTCCGGTTCGGCAGGGAATGGCGGCTGGGCACGGTGGTCGGGTTCCTGTTCCGGTTGGCATCGTTCACGATCAAAGGCAGCTAGTTTACACGCGCCCTATCCCCTTGTTAACGCTGGCACCGCTGCAAATCCGATTTACCCTCTTTATACTGCTCTGCTAACGTTTACTGTGACCAACCACTGTCACGCTCGCACTGTCACAACACCACAGAACCAGGGACCTGCTGCATCACCATGGATAACCGCCTGCAATTGCTGACTGACTGGGTTCGACAGCGCCCGGGGTTTGAACACGTCACCCCGGAGCCGGTATCTGGTGATGCCAGTTTCCGGCGCTATTTCCGGGTCTTCGACAACCAGGCACAGTCATACATTGTCATGGACGCACCGCCGGAACATGAAGATTGCGGCCCCTTTCTGGCCATCGCCCGCCATTGGCATCGGGCCGGCATCGCGGTACCCCGGGTTCATGACGACAACCTCACTCTCGGCTTTCTGCTGCTGGAAGACCTCGGCGACAGCCTGATGCTTCCCACGCTCAACGCGCACACTGCGGACGCGCATTATCGGAATGCGCTGGATGAACTGGTGCGAATTGCCGCCTTGCCAGCACCGGCGGGCTACCCCCTGCCACACTACGACGCCGCCCTGTTTGACCGGGAAATGGCCCTGTTTCCGGACTGGCTGCTGGAAAAGCATCTGAAACTGACGCTGACCAACAGCACCCTGTCGCTGCTGGAAACCGCCTTCCGTCGGCTGCGAGAGAGCGCGCTGACGCAGCCGGAAGTCACCGTGCACCGGGACTATCACTCGCGCAACCTGCTGATCCGCGATGGTCACCATGCACCCGGGGTCATCGACTTTCAGGATGCCGTGCGCGGGCCGGTCACCTACGACGCCGTATCGTTATTGAAGGACTGCTACATCCGCTGGCCCCAGGCTCAGGTATCGCAGTGGCTCGAGCATTACCGTCTCGTCAGCCTGACAGCAGGCCTGCACAACGCGGACCGCGACACCTTCACCCAGTGGTTCGAGCTGATCGGCATCCAGCGGCATCTAAAAGCCGCCGGCATTTTTGCCCGGTTGGCGATCCGCGACGGCAAGACCGGTTATCTGGCTGATATCCCCCGGACGGTCAGTTACATCCGCGACGCCACTGCCCGCCAGTGCGCATTCCGGGCCTTCCACGAATGGCTGTGCGACGAAGTGATTCCGGCCATTGAGTCGACCATCGGCCCGGTTCCACTGAGCAAGGCAGAACCCGCGTGAAAGCCATGATCCTCGCCGCCGGCAAAGGCGAGCGCATGCGCCCGCTGACCCTGCATACGCCTAAACCCCTGCTGGTCGCCGGCGGCCAGCCGCTGATCGTGTATCACCTGCAACGTCTGCGGCAGGCGGGGATCCGTGAGGTGGTGATCAACCACGCCTGGCTGGGCGAGCAGATCGAATCCGCACTGGGCAACGGGGACCGTTTCGGGCTGCGCATCACCTACTCCCGGGAGGGCGAACCGCTGGAAACCGCAGGGGGCATCGTGCGCGCCCTGCCCCATCTGGCTGACCATGATCAGGACTGGTTTCTGGTGATCAATGGCGACATCTGGACCGATGCGCCGCTGGCGCAACTGACGCCACCGGACGACGACCATTGCGATGCGTTACTGGTGCTGACCGACAACCCTGAGCACCACCCTGATGGCGATTTCACGCTGGCAGAGGACGGTCACGTTCATGCCCAGGGCCCGTCCAAACTGACCTTTACCGGTGTCAGCCTGTTGCGTAAGCGCCTGTTCCGGGGCCTGACCGACAGCGCCGGCAAGCTGGGCCCGGTGCTGCGTGCGGCCATGGCGCAAGATCGGGTGCGGGGCCTGCACCACCGGGGTGCATGGATGGACATTGGCACCCCGGAGCGGCTGGCCGAACTGGACCGCCAACTGCAGTCGGAGCACGCCTGATCATGGCTGGCCAGACGTCACCCCCATTACCGGCCCGGCTGGAGTCGTCGTTTTCAGAGTTGCTGAACGAACTGGCCAACTGCGGTCACCAGGCTGGCACCCTGATGGAGCGCGCCCGCCTGCCCCGCTGGTGCAGACGCCCCCTGTTTTTCTTCCTGGGCTATATCGCCAAGGCCGACGGCCGGGTGATGGAAGCCGATATCCGCTACGCCGAAACCCTGATGAAAGCCCTTCGGCTGTCCCATGGCCAGCGCCAGAAAGCCATCGACGCCTACCGGCAGGGGAAAGAAAGCGAGGGTTTGCCCTTCCGGCGCGGGTTGCTGTTCCGCCTGACGGCGCAGTTATGGCCCGGCCCGGCGCTGAAAACCGCCATCTGCCTGTGCCACGGTGCCCAGGTGCTGGGCCAGCCGGGCAAGGCGCGGCGCTACCGCTGCGAAGATGCCCTGGCGCAGATGGGACTGCCGGCGGTGATCAGTGACGACGTCTTTGAAAGCTACGCCGCCAAGGTGTGGATTCGGAATGCGGCGGCGCCTGCGCGGCCCTCAAGCTACGAGCAGGCCTGCCAGATTCTTGGGGTTACCAAACGGGACAGCCTGGACACCATCAAACGCACCTACCGCAAGAAAGTCTCCGCCTGCCACCCGGACAAACTGGCCCAGCAGGAACTCAAGCCACGGGAACTCGCTCAGGCCAAGGACCAGTTGCTGCGCTACCAGCAAGCCTGGGAGTTGATCAAGCAGCGCCACCGCTCACTCAGGGATTGATCCAGGCACTGATCCGACTGGCCAGGCGCTCCGCCGATACCCGCACAGCCCAGTCATCCACCGGCACGGTTTGCCATTGATAGCCCGGCACTTGCGCCCGGGCCATGGCGGCGGCGCGGTCTTGGCCACCAGGGTCCACGCGCGGGTCCTGGAGATCCAGCACGCGCCAGTCACCCAAGCCGGTCAGTTGCTCCGCGAGCGCGCCGGCCTGCCCGGGCGGAAACCGTCCGGCAACCCAGATCAGGCCAGCGAGTTCACCCTGCGCCAGCGCCCAGTCGGTGGCATGGCCCGCAGACCAGCCGATACCGGCCACGGCAATCTCCTCATAGCCCCGAGCCTGCAGTTCAGCCGCTGCGGCGTCGAGCGTGGCCAGAATCCGCGCCCGATAGCTGGCGGCTGCCTGCTCAGGGTCCTCACCGGCGGCCAGGTCAATCATCACCGAACCGGTTTGCGGTGAATCGGCTGTCGCCTCAGCCCCGGATTCGGGTACCGGGTTCGGGCGCTGGGCCCGGCGCTGGCGCAGGCTTTCCGGTGCTATCGGCACGCCCAATGACATCACCGCCACCCGGCGTTCCGCCAACGCCGGCAACAATCCGCCCAGAACTGACTGCGCCGCGCTCTGGCCTTCCTCGGCCAGAATGAGCAAGGCGGCTTTCGCGGGCGTCACCGTCTCCGGCTGGAGCAGCCCCAGCGCCCGGCCATCATCCCCCAGCGCCAGCCACACAGCCTGTTCCGGATAACGGTCAGCCAGAGCGGCCTCGCCCAGGCCAGTTGATGTTCCCGCCCGCTCGGCGTGCGCGGCGGCTGCGAACCAACACAACCCTACCCATGCCAGCAGCCTTGCGACTCCGGTTAATCTGCTCACGCCCCACACTCCGTAGCTGTCATAGGCTCGGTATTCCCCCCCATCGCCGTGCTGCGAATCCTGGCGCCAAACTGTTAGACTAGCAGTTCTTTTCAGGCCGGTAACCGAGTGGTTCCGGCAACCATGCCGATTCTTCATTTGATCGAGACTGAACGAGAGACGCCCGATGAACCCATACCTGATTGCTCCATCCATTCTCTCCGCCGATTTCGCCCGCCTGGGTGAGGAAGTCGACAACGTACTGGCCGCCGGCGCCGACGTCGTCCACTTCGACGTGATGGACAATCACTACGTGCCCAACCTGACTATCGGGCCCATGGTATGTGAGGCCCTGCGCAAGCACGGCGTAACCGCACCCATCGACGTGCACCTGATGGTGTCCCCGGTAGACGACCTGATCCGCATGTTCATCGACGCGGGCGCCAGCTACATCACCTTCCACCCGGAGGCGAGCAACCACATTGACCGCTCCCTGCAACTGATCCGGGACGGCGGCTGCAAGGCCGGGCTGGTGTTCAATCCGGCCACCCCGCTGAGCTACATGGATTACGTTATGGATAAGCTCGACATGGTGCTGCTGATGTCGGTGAACCCGGGCTTCGGCGGCCAGAAGTTCATCCCGGGCACCCTGGATAAGCTCAAGGAAGCCCGCAAGAAAATCGACGCCAGCAACTACAACATCCGCCTGGAAATCGACGGGGGCGTAAAAGTCGACAACATCCGCGAAATCGCCGAAGCCGGCGCCGACACCTTCGTGGCTGGCTCTGCTATCTTCAACACCCCCGACTACAAAGCCACCATCGACGCCATGCGCGAGGAACTGGAACAGGCCCGCAAGGTGATCGGCGCATGAGC
>DASSWD010000087.1:0-2851 GCA_035705335.1 Marinobacter sp.
CGCATGCCCGCTAACGGCTGGACCAGCGAAGCCCTGCTCGCCTTGCCGTCTCTTCAACATCTGCAACACGAACGGGTGCTTTTGGCCCGGGGTGAGCATGGCCGGGAGCTGATCCGTGACACGCTGACCCAACGTGGCGCACAACTGACGGTACTGCCGCTGTACCGGCGCTACCAGCCGTACTATCCTTCTGAACAGATCAATGACATTTTTTGCGACTTTCAGCCCGAGGTGATCGTTGCGCTTTCCGGCGAAACCCTGAACAATCTCAATGACATCTGCCGGAGTGATCCCGAGCCGGCCCGCCGCGCGCTGGTTGTGGTGCCCGCTGAACGGGTTGCCGAACAGGCGCACAACGCCGGTTTTCATCAGGTGCTGGTACCCGAGGGCCTGAGCGACGAACAATTGATCGCCAGCGTGGCTGCCCGCCTGAACGCGGGCCTGGATGACACAACACACGGATAACACCGGAACACCCCGTAAGGACGCCCGTGACTGAGACAACCAAAAACCTGCCCGCCCCTGTGGAACCCCAATCGGCCCGTTCACCGCGCCTTTGGCCCGTGTGGCTTCTGGCCCTCGTGGCGCTGGCCCTTGCCCTGGCTTTGGCCGCCTGGAACTGGCACCAGTGGCAGACCCACCAGGCCACCATGCAGGTGATCAAAGAACTGCAGCAGGACACCGCCGAGATTGAAAGCCGTTATGGCGACCGGGGCAGCGAACAGGCCCAGCGGCTGCAATCCCTGGAAGAGCGCCTGGCGGAACAGCGCGACCTGCTGGCCACCCAGCAGCGGCAGATTGATCACAACGCCCGGGAACTGCTGGAAGCGGGCAATCGCACCCGCACCGACTGGCTGCTGGCCGAAGCCGAATACCTGCTGCGGGTCGCCAACCAGCGCCTGATGATCGAGAAAGACATTGCCGGCGCCCTGTCCGCACTGCGCTCGGCTGATGATGTACTGAACGAATCCGACGACATTGGCGTGTACCCGGTCCGCCAGCAGCTGGCCCGGGAAATTCTGGCCCTGCGCAGCCTGGAAAACGTCGACCGCACCGGACTGTACCTGCAGCTCGAAGCCGCCATCGCCAGCCTGCAGGAACTGACCGATCAGGCCCTGATCCACGACCGGGCACCCGGTTTTGCCATGGTGGACAAGCCGGACGCAGCCACCGATGGCAGCAACCCCTTCTCCCGGGCCTGGAACCGGTTTGTCGACACGCTGCAAGAAGTTGTTGTCATTCGCCGGCTGGACCAGCCCGTGAAACCCTTACTCGGGCCGGACCAGAGCGCCTGGGCCCGGCTGAACCTGCAACTGATGCTGGAAGAGGCGGAACTGGCCGTGCTGCGCGGCAACCAGCTCCTGTATGAGCGGGCGCTGGATAAAGCCAGAGCCACCATCAACGACTGGTATGACAGCACCAACCCGGCGGTTCAGGGTCTGAGCGAGAGCCTCGCCGAGCTGGCCACCCGCAACGTGGACCCGGAGCTGCCTGACATCAGCCAGAGTCTGAGGCTGCTGAAAGAACGACTGGCCGGGCGCATGAATGCCCGCGACAGCGACCAGAACCCCACCGAAACCGGTGACGGCAGCAGCGAAGGCGGCGCGTCATGATCCGGTTGCTGCTGATCGTCCTGATTGCGCTGCTGATCGGCACCGGTCTGTCACTGGGACTGGCCTACGATCTCGGGTACATCCGCATCAGTCTGGGCCATTACCTGATCGAGACCAACTTCTGGGTCGGCCTTGGGCTGATCGTTCTGCTGATTATGACCAGCGTGTTTGTAATCAACACGCTCAAGCGGTTTCGCCAGGGTACCGGCATGGTGGCCGGCTGGATTGCCCGGGGCAACGAACGGCGCGCCCGGCGGCGCACCACCCAAGGTCTGCTATCACTGGCCGAAGGCAACTGGCCCCGGGCCCGAAAGCTGCTGGCCAGCTCGGCCCAGAACGCCGATACCCCGCTGATCAACTACCTGGCCGCGGCCCACGCCGCGTTTGAATCCGGCGACCACGACGCGGTCGACGATCTACTGCGCAAAGCCTTTGAGAGCACCCCGGGCTCCAGCATGGCGGTGGGCATTACCCAGGCCCAGTTGCAACTTGCCGGTAATCGCCTGGAGCAGGCGCTGGCCACGCTGATCCGACTGCGCAAAGAATCCCCCCATCATCCGTTTGTGCTGAAGCTGCTGAAGAACGCCTACCTGCGCCTGGAAGACTGGCGGGAGCTGTCAAAGCTGCTGCCGGAATTGCGCAAGCGCAGTATTCTGCCCGAAAACGAACTGAACGAACTGGAACGCCAGGTGTGGCACAACCTGCTGGAAAAAGCCGCCGAGGAGTGTCAGCGCGAGCGCAAGGTCAACCCGGATGCGTCGCTGGCGCCGCTCACCCACCTGTGGGACGAACTGCCGGGCTTCGTTCGCCGGGATGAGTTCACCATCCGGGATTACGCCCGGCTGCTGGCCAGCCTGGGCGACGAAACCCAGGCTGAGATCCTGCTGCGCAAGGTGCTGCGTAATCATTGGAGCGACGAACTGGTGAATCTTTACGGGCGGGTAAAAGGCCAGCAGTCCGAGGAACAACTGCTGGTGGCGGAGCAATGGCTGAAAGACCGCCCTAATAACGCCGAACTCCTGCTGGCACTAGGCCGGCTGAGCCTTCGCAATGAACTCTGGGGAAAAGCGAGAGAGTATTTCGAAACCAGCCTGCGCCTGCGGCGCCACCGGGAAACCCTGGCCGAGTTGAGCCGGCTGAATGCCCACATGGGCCACGAGGAAGACAGCATCAAACTGCTGATGCAGGGGCTGGAAACCGACAACGGCCTGCCGGACCTGCCGATGCCTCGGGCCTGA
>DASSWD010000088.1:0-7615 GCA_035705335.1 Marinobacter sp.
CCGGCGGGATTATCTTGACCCGGAGGTGCCCAGCCTGCGCCAGGCCGTCTACAACCGGGTAAAGAGCGCCACCGGCTGGGCACCCGACGGGCCCATTGAATTGATCACCCACCCCCGGTATCTGGGTTATGTTTTCAACCCGGTCAGTTTTTATTTTTGCTATGAGCGTGGCCAGTCTCCGGCAAACGGCGATACTCCTCGGGTGATCGCCGCTCAGATCACCAATACCCCATGGAAAGAGCGCCATGTGTATTGCCTGGAATGCCAGCCACCGACCGGTCTCGAGCCCGACCAATGGCACACCGAAAGGTTCAGCTTCGAGAAACGCTTTCACGTTTCGCCATTTAATGAGATGAACCAGCATTACCATTGGGTGTTCAGTTTCCGGGGGCCGGAGCTGCGCATCCACATGACGGTGCGGCAGTCCGAACAGCGCTTCTTCGATGCCACCCTGGTAGTCCAAAGGCAGCCCCTGACTCGTAAAATCCTGCATCGAGGGCTGCGGCGCTTCCCGCTGGAAACCATCAAAGGCACGGCGGGTATCTACTGGAACGCGCTCAAGCTCAAATTCAAGGGCGCGGTGTTCTACACCCACCCGGACAAACTGGCCGCTGACGACCCGGCCTACCGAAAAGGCGTTGGCGATTCCGGGCTGGATGTCACCGAATCCGGTTACACGCAATCCGGGCCGGACCCAGAGCCGGACTCGCACCGAACCGCGACGAACAACACAGCAAGGGTGAGCTCATGGAGAACCTGAACACGTCGGTTAACAACGAACGCGCCGAAGCCGGAGATTCCAGCCGGCCCGACCCGGTGGTAAGCAAAGTAGCCAGGCAGTTGGTGTGTCAGCAGCTGGCGCAGCTCTCCCACGGCAAACTGACGATTCGTGAGGCCGGTTTTGAGGACCGGGTGTTCGGTGACGGAGACCCGGCTTTCCCCGCCGCGGAGCTGCACGTGCACAACCACAGCACCTGGCGGGATCTGGTCACCGGTGGCAGCGTGGGTGCGGCGGAATCGTTTGTGGCCGGCGACTGGACCTCACCGGACCTGACCGCCTTGCTGCGCTTCTTTACCCGCAATCTGGACACCATGAACGCCTTCGAGGACAAGTTCAGTTGGGTCAGCAAACCGGCGCTCAAGGCGCTGCACTGGCTGAACCGGAACACCCCGGAGGGCTCCCGCAAGAACATCAGTGCCCACTACGACCTGGGCAACGATCTGTTCCAGCTGTTCCTGGACCCGACCATGATGTACTCCGCTGCCATTTACCCGAGCGAGGATGCCACGCTGGAACAGGCTGCCGTGCACAAGCTGGACGTGATCTGTCGCAAGCTCGACCTGCAGCCCGAAGACCGGGTGATCGAAATCGGCACCGGCTGGGGCGGTTTCGCCATTCACGCCGCCAGGCATTACGGCTGCCACGTGACGACCACCACCATCTCGAAAGAACAGCTGGCCCTGGCCCGTGAGCGGGTCCAGCGTGAAGGTCTGGAAGATCGTATCACCCTGTTGTTTGACGATTACCGTGACCTGGAAGGCCAGTTCGACAAGCTGGTCTCCATCGAAATGATTGAGGCCGTTGGCCCGCAATTTCTGGACAGCTACCTGTCCCAGATCAGTGCCCTGCTCAAGCCAGAAGGCATGGC
Source organism: Marinobacter sp. (assembly GCA_035705335.1). Classification (GTDB taxonomy): domain Bacteria; phylum Pseudomonadota; class Gammaproteobacteria; order Pseudomonadales; family Oleiphilaceae; genus Marinobacter. The sequence continues at coordinate 1,650 of DASSWD010000088.1, forward strand.
CCTGATTCAGGCCATCAACTTGCCGGAGCAACGCTACCAACGGGCCCTCAAGAACGTGGATTTCATCCAGCGGTTTATCTTCCCCGGCAGTTTCATTCCCTCGTTCGGGGCGATTCTGGAATCGGTGCGCCGGGGTTCTGATCTGGTGCTCAGTCACGCAGAGGATTTCGGTTTTCATTACGCCCGCACCCTGCACGATTGGTGCGACCGCTTCATGGCCAACCGGCAGGCGATTTCCGACGCCGGCTATGACGACGCCTTCCAGCGCCTATGGCATTTCTACTTTGCCTACTGTGAAGCCGGCTTCAGCGAGCGGGCCATTGGCGTCGCCCAGATCATGCTGGCCAAGCCATTCAACAAACGCAACAACATCATCAGTTTATGATCACTTCAGAAACTGCGCGTAACATTCTGAATTTTCTGATTTTCCAGGTTGGCTGGTTCGTCTGCGTGGTGTATCCGGGGCTGGCCGCCGCTGGGCTGGTACTGGTGTTTCTGTGCCTGCACATGGCGCTGGTCAGCCAACACCGGATGGCCGAGCTGCAGTTCATCGGCTTTGGCGTAGTCCTCGGCAGTCTGATGGACACCCTCTGGTTCCGTACCGACGTGCTTAACCTGGTCGGCAATGAGGATGTACTGATTGCGCCGCCCTGGCTGGTCGCCATCTGGGTCATATTCATGACAACCCTGTGCCATTCCCTGGACTGGATGAGCAAAAAGCGCTGGCTACCCTTCGTCCTCGCGCCCGTGGCCGGCCCCTTCGCCTATTGGTCAGCCAGCAAACTGGGTATCGTCACCCTGCCCGACCTGGCGGTTTCCCTGACCGCCATGGCAATGGGCTGGCTGGTGCTGTTCCCGCTGCTGCTGTTCGTTCGCAGGTCACTGTACTCGGAGCTCGAATCATGAACCGACGACTGATCGCCAGCCTGATACTTCCAGCCCTGTCACTGCCGGCTGCCGCTGCAACCTTCGAGTTCACCGGTACCGCCAGAGCCGACAACGGCGACACACTGTATCAGGAGATTCACGCGGTAGACGGCACCTGCGAGCAAGGCACCTTCGAACCCCGGTCCCATTCGGTCGAATATCGCAAGCCGGCTGCCGACGAACCCTTTGCCACCAAAACCCTGGAGTACCCGAATTCCGCCCTGCGCCCAGTAGTGACCTTCGTTCAACCGGACTTTAACGAACGGATGGAGATCCGTTATCCGTCAACTGGCGAGCTGACGATTGACTGGCAGACGCCCTCTGGCGACACCGAATCTTTCGAAGTCCCTCTGGAGGAAAACCTGGTAGTGGATGCCGGCTTTGATCACTTCGTCCGACAGAACTGGAAAGCGGTACAGGCGGGGGAATCGGTGGAATTCCGGTTTCTGGGCCCTACCCGCGGTGAACACTACGGATTTGTGCTGGAGCCGGCCTCCAGCGACCGGATAGACGCGGATAATGTCGTACAGATTCGCCCGACGTCACTGGTGCTGCGCATGCTGGTTGACCCCATCATGCTCGGTTACAACGACCGTGGCGCGCTCACCGACTACCTCGGGTTGACCAATATTCGCAGGAACGCGGATGAGAATTACACCGCTCATATCCAGTATCAGGTCGACCAATACCCAGATTGTGAACTAACGCCCTGACCGCAGCGCCCGCGCAACACGGCACGGGTGCCGGGGTGTGGTAAACTCCGGGTTCATTTTCACCCGGAGAGCCTGCCGCCATGATGTTTGTTTCGTTCAACGTCAACAGTATCCGCACCCGTATGCACCAGCTTGAAGCCGTGATCAACGAGCTCAACCCGGACGTTATCGGCTTGCAGGAAACCAAGGTGACGGACGACGACTTCCCCGCGGAGGCCATCCGGGCACTGGGCTATCACGTTCACTTCCATGGCCAAAAGACCCATTACGGCGTCGCGTTGCTGTCCCGTGAGGCCCCGAAACATGTGATCAAAGGCTATCCCTGGGACGGTGACGATGCCCAATGCCGCCTGATCACCGGCCAGTTCGAGATTAATGGCCAGCCGCTGACGGTCATCAACGGTTACTTTCCCCAAGGCGAGAGCCGCGACCACCCGGTCAAGTTTCCTGCCAAACAGAAGTTCTATGCTGACTTGATCCAGTATCTGGACGATCTGGGCCAACAGCCCGGCCATGTGCTGGTGATGGGCGATATGAATATTTCCCCGACCGATCTGGACATCGGTATTGGCGCCGACAATGCCAAACGCTGGCTGCGTACCGGCAAATGCAGTTTCCTGCCGGAAGAGCGGGAGTGGCTGGGGCAGGTTGAGAGCCGCGGCTACACCGATGTGTTCCGCCACCTGCACCCGGATGAGAGTGACACCTTCAGCTGGTTTGATTACCGCAGCAAGGGCTTTGAGCGGGAACCCAAGCGGGGTCTGCGCATTGACCTGATTATGGCCAGTAACAGCCTGCTGCCACTGGCGGCAGAGGCGGGTGTTTGCTACACCATCCGCGGCATGGAACGCCCCTCTGACCACTGCCCGGTATGGGCAAGGTTCGAGCCCTGAGCGAGCCGCCCGCCATGAAAAAAGTCAAGACCAGGGACCGGATTCTCGACACCAGCCTGCAATTGTTCAACAGCCTGGGCGAACCCAATGTCACCACGCTGCTGATATCTGACGAGCTGGAGATCAGCCCCGGTAACCTGTATTACCACTTCAAGAGCAAAGGCGACATTGTTGAGGAGCTGTTTGGCCGGTATGAATCGGAAATGGCCGACCTTCTGTCGGTACCGGAAGATGCCGATGTGCCGCTGGATCAGTTCAGCTTCTTTCTGCACCTGTTGTTTGAATCCGTGGCCCGTTACCGGTTTCTGTACCAGGACCTGGTCAACGTGCTGTCCCGCCACCAGCCCCTGCAATCGAGGTTCAAGCGGATTCTGAAGAAAAAACGGGGGGCGTTTGCAACCCTGTGCGAGAGTTTCCGCAGGCAAGGACTGATGACCATAGAGCCGGTCGAACTGGAGGCGCTCTGCGAACAACTGACGCTGACGGTGAGTTACTGGAGCAGTTTCGACACCCTGTCCCATCTGGATGACCGGGAGTCCGTGGACCCTGTGCGGGGGGTCAGCCAGATGCTCTGCCTGCTGTTGCCCTATCTAGACGACCTCGTTCAGGAGGAAGCACGCCTGACCATTGAATCCTATCGGTAAACCGCCGCCCGCGAGGGCTGACGTCTATTCCCCGCTGTCCCCGGCCTTACTCTTCCTGCGTAACTTTTTCAGCTCTGCTTCCATCGCTTCAATGCGCCGTTCCAGCGCTTCGATCTCCTCCCGGCGGTGAATCCCCAGGCGCCGGAGCGCTCCAGATACCCGCTGATCAAACATGTGCTCAAGCCGGTCCCAGGTGCCGGTAGCTTTTTCACGGACTTCCCCCACCCGGTCTTCCACCGTACGGATCTGTTTCTCGACAACGCCGCGGGTCTTGTTTTCGAGTTGCTCGCCTTCCTGAACCAATCGTTCGAAAAACCGGCCAGCATCTTCCTCTGCCTTGGTATAGGCACCCAGACCCGCGAGCCAGATCTGCCGGGCAGAATCTCTAATTTTGCCCGGTAACTGCGGATCGTTCTCCGGATTATTGTCGTCATGTTCAGACATGAGTACCTCACAAACAGGGGAAAATCGTGTATCGGGCTATTGTATTACACCCCATGGGTAAATGCAGGCGCCAAACACCGCCCCTGAGAAGCGCGCAACGAAAGGCTGCAGTATAACCACCGCCGGGATATGCAAAAATGTTTTCAAACGAAACCCGTTCTCGCTTGAACTGATTAAATTATGGTCAATACTCCTTGATACCGGTGTCCTCGTTGATGCCGGTTTGTCTGGAAGTCTTTCATGGATACTACTCGCACGCCTCTGCCCGGCATCTCTGCCGGGCTTTTTTCTTTTATATTTCCCTTAATTATATCCTTATAACAACTACAATTGGTTACAGGGCTGCGCGTTCCTCCGGAGGCAGTCATGATCGACATTGCGTGGAATAACTTCACCCCCGTCTCTGCCCTTATCGGCGGCATTCTCATCGGCCTTGCTACTGCCAGCTTTGTGCTGCTCAACGGCCGTATTGCCGGCATCAGCGGTATCCTGGGCGGTTTACTGGCACCGGTTCAGGGCGACCGTGCCTGGCGCGTCGCCTTTCTGGCCGGCCTGGTCAGCGCGCCGCTGCTGTGGTTGCTGGCTGCTGAGCTGCCAGCCATCACGATCAATGCCGGCTATCCAGCGCTGATCGCGGCCGGCCTGCTGTTCGGTATCGGCCTGATCGTCTCGGGTATGGCAAACCCGGAAAAAGTCCTCGGTTTTCTGGATCTGGCGGGCCAGTGGGATCCGTCCCTGGCGTTTGTGATGGGCGGGGCTATTATGGTGGGCCTGGTAGCGTTTACCATCGCGCGCAAGCGCACGCTGTCGTTTCTGGGCCTAACCATGAAGCTGCCCACCAACCGCACCATTGACCGCCGCTTGGTGATCGGTAGCGTCGTATTCGGTGTTGGCTGGGGGATTGCCGGCTTCTGCCCGGGGCCGGCTTTAGTGGCGCTGGGTGGCGGTGAAATCAAAGCCGTCGTCTTTGTTGCGTCGATGGTAACGGGTATGATCTTGTTTGAGTTTCTGGAACGCTGGCGCGCCGCCGGTAAACGGGAGGTTGTGTGAATCTCAGAAAGATTGACGACGAACTGACGGTATCGCCCCAGATTACCGTGGACGATGTGGAACACCTTGCACGTCTCGGTTTCAAAACCCTGGTGGCCAACCGGCCGGATCAGGAAGAACCGGGCCAGCCGGCCATGGCCGACATCGAAGCGGCCGCCAAGGCCCATGGGCTCGACTGGGTATATCTGCCCGTGCAGTCCGGCCATATTACCGACGACGACGTAGCGCGCTTCGACCCCATGATCCGTAACGCCCGCAAGCCCGTACTCGCTTTCTGTCGTTCAGGAACCCGCTGTACCGTGCTCTGGGCTCTCAGCAGCGTCCGGGACCACGCCCCGGAGGAAATTCTGACCAAAGCGCACCGCGCCGGCTACGACATGACCGGGCTTATCCCGCGCCTGCGGCAACAGCGCGGAGAAGGCTAATTCACCAACCTCGGATCAACTCCATGGCATACAAAGGCAGCGAAAACTTCCGTCACAACCAATCTGAGCGCCTTGGCGTGCTGGTCACCAACCTCGGCACACCCGATGCGCCCACGACGCCGGCCTTGCGGCGCTATCTGGCGGAGTTTCTGTGGGATCCAAGGGTAGTGGAAGTTCCGCGCCCGATCTGGTGGCTGATCCTGCACGGCGTCATCCTCAGAATTCGCCCCAGACGCAGTGCCAAAGCCTATGCCTCGGTTTGGCAGCCAGAAGGTTCCCCGCTGCTGACCCACACCGCGAATCAGGCGGAGGGCATTCGCAAGGCCCTTCAGGAAAAGTATGGTCCCAACGTGGTGGTCGCCTTTGCAATGCGCTACGGCAACCCTTCGATCCCAAAAGGGCTGGAAGAAATGCAGCAACAGGGTGTGCGCAAACTGCTGGTGCTGCCTCTGTACCCGCAGTATTCCGCGTCGACCACCGCGTCCACCTTTGACGCCATCGCCCACGACTTCACTCGCCGGCGCTGGCTGCCGGATCTCCGGTTTGTCAGCCACTACCACGACTATCCGCCCTACATCGAGGCCATGGCACGGCACATTGAGGCGTTCTGGCAGCAGCACGGTCGCAAGAGCAAGCTAATCCTGTCATATCATGGCGTACCCAGGAAATACCTGCTGCGCGGCGACCCCTATCACTGCGAGTGCCACAAGACCTCACGGCTGCTGGCCGAGCGGCTGGGGCTGTCGAAAGACGAATACATGACCACCTTCCAGTCCCGCTTTGGACGGGAGCCCTGGCTGCAGCCCTACACCGACGAAACCCTCAAAAGCCTGCCGGGCAAAGGTGTGGAATCCATCGACGTCTTCTGCC
>DASSWD010000089.1:0-34879 GCA_035705335.1 Marinobacter sp.
AGAGTTGTTCAGTGGTTCCCATTCCTGTGGTAGCCTTTTTGACAGGCCTTAAGGCTGGACGGAAGGGCATTTGCCCTACGCCATAACAAGACTTACCCATCTGACGGATTGAACGAGGAAACGCTTGACCATCGATACCGAGATGCAGCCGCAGGAAGCGCCGCTGGGCAGACTTCCGTTCACGTTTGCCAAGCGTAACGGTGTCATTCTTACCCGCAACGAGCAGGGTGAGCCGGTCATTCTTTTTCGCCGCGGCGCCCCCCACACCGCGCTGGCCGAAGCGAACCGCATCAGCGGTGGCCGTGCCCGGCTGACCAATATCGAGGAAGATCGCTTCGATCAGGCCCTGAATGCGGCCTACCAGAACGATTCTGCCGAAGCCATGCAGATGGTCGAGGGCATCGGTGACGACATGGATCTGGCGTCGCTGGCCGATTCGGTGCCGGAGACCGAGGACCTGCTTGAGCAGGAAGATGACGCGCCGATCATCCGTCTGATCAACGCCATACTGACCGAAGCGGTGAAAACCAACGCCTCGGACGTGCACATCGAAACATACGAAAAGCAGCTGGTGGTTCGGTTCCGGATCGACGGTGTGCTGCGTGAGGTGGTCCAGCCCAAGCGGGCACTGGCGCCGCTGCTGGTGTCCCGGATCAAGGTCATGGCCAAGCTCGACATCGCCGAAAAGCGGGTGCCGCAGGATGGCCGCATTGCCTTGAGGGTAGCCGGGCGGGAAGTCGATATCCGGGTGTCCACCATGCCGTCATCCAGCGGCGAGCGGGTGGTGTTACGTCTGCTCGACAAGCAGGCAGGCAACATTCGCCTGGAATCCCTCGGCATGGCAGGCCGCGATCTGAAAATCCTGCGCAGGCTGATTTACCGGCCTTATGGCATCTTGCTGGTGACGGGCCCCACCGGTTCCGGTAAATCCACCACGCTTTACGCTTCGCTGCTGGAAATCAACGACCGCAGTCGTAATATCCTGACGGTAGAAGACCCGATAGAATACAACTTGCCGGGTATCGGCCAGACCCAGGTCAATACCAAGGTTGAGATGACCTTTGCCCGTGGCTTGCGGGCCATTCTCCGTCAGGACCCGGATGTGGTCATGATCGGAGAGATCCGGGACCTGGAAACCGCCGAAATCGCCGTTCAGGCCAGCCTGACCGGCCACCTGGTATTATCCACGCTGCACACCAATACCGCCGTGGGAGCCATTACCCGCCTGATGGACATGGGTATCGAACCCTTTCTGATTTCATCCAGCCTGGTGGGCATCGTTGCCCAGCGCCTGGTGCGGGTACTCTGCACTCACTGCCGGGAACCCTACAGGCCGAGCGAGGAGCATTGCGAGTTTCTGCAGCAGGACCCTGTTAATCCGCCAACGATATACCGGGCCCGGGGCTGCGACCACTGCAATCAGCTGGGTTATCGCGGCCGTATCGGTATCTACGAAGTGGTTGAGGTAACCGAAGCGATCAGCACGCTGATCCACAAACGGGCCGGCGAACTGGACCTGGAGAGGGAAGCCCGTAAACACACCCCGAGTATCCATGCCGACGGCGTGCAGAAGATTCTGGACGGTGTAACGACGGTAGAAGAGGTTTTGCGCGTTACCCACCGGAGCCAGTAAGTCATGCCCGCGTTTGAATACAAAGCACTGGACGCCCGGGGAAAGCAACAGCACGGTGTCGTTGAAGCCGATGCACCCAGAGCCGTCCGCCAGCAGCTCCGGGAACGGGGTCTGACTCCACTGGTGGTAGAGCCCGCCATTGAAAAGCAGACGCGTTCGAATCCCTTGAGCAGCCGGGGTTCTCTAGGCGCTGCCGATCTGGCCCTGGTGACCCGGCAACTCGCCACACTGATTCAATCCGGCATACCGATCGAGCAGGCGCTCAGTGCCACAGCCCAGCAATCCAGCAAACCCCGTATCCGAAGCATGCTGATTGCCATCCGGGCCAAGGTCATGGAAGGGTATAGCCTGGCCGACAGCCTCGGCGAGTTCCCGAGGGCGTTTCCCCGTCTGTATCGCTCAACCGTCGCCGCCGGCGAGCATGCGGGGCACCTGGACCTTGTGTTGAATCGGCTGGCAGACTATACCGAGAACCGCCAGGAAGCCCGCCAGAAGATACAACTGGCGGCCATTTACCCGATCATCCTGAGTGTTGTGGCCATCGCAATCGTCGTCTTCCTGCTGACCTACGTGGTGCCCGACATTATTGAAGTGTTTGTGAGACAGGGCCAGAAGTTACCCACGCTGACCAGAGTGATGCTGGCGGCTTCGGAATTTCTGGGCAACTACGGTGTCTATATTCTGATAGCTCTGGTGATTGGCTTGCTAGGTTTTCAGGTGGCTCTGCGCAAGCCTTCAGTGCGCTTGAAATTTCATAAACGGCTGTTACACCTGCCGCTGTTCAAGGGTATGGTGCGCGGTGTGAATACCGCTCGCTATGCCAGCACGCTCAGCATTCTGACCACCAGCGGCGTCCCGCTGGTTGATGCCATGCGAATCGCCGGTGAGGTGCTGTCCAACGACTATCTGCGCCAGGAACTCAAAGAGGCCGGACGCAAAGTCAGCGAAGGCGGGTCCTTGCACCGCTCCCTGGACCAGACGGGCTATTTTCCGCCGATGATGCTGCACATGATCGCCAGCGGAGAGACCAGCGGTGAGCTGGACAGTATGCTCGAGCGAACCGCCCGGATGCAGGAGAACACCCTGCAATCGAAAATTGCAGCCATGGTTGGCCTGTTTGAACCGATGATGCTACTGATCATGGGCGTTGTGGTGCTGATCATTGTGCTGGCCATCATGCTGCCGATCCTGAACATGAGTAACCTGGTGGGCTGACAGGGCCCGCCAAACAACTTCCAACCCTTCGGAATGCTACGGAAAGAATGAGGCGCAACATGAAAACACAATTGACATCCGCAACACGCCGCCAGCAAGGCTTCACCCTGATCGAAATCATGGTGGTTATGGTCATTCTCGGGCTGCTGGTGGCCATTGTGGCGCCTAATATCATGGGCCGCAGCGATCAGGCCAGAGTCACGGCCGCCGAAGCCCAGTTGAGCAACATCGCCAACGCGCTCGATCTTTACCGTCTGGATAACAGCAATTACCCGTCCACCCAACAGGGCCTGGAGGCCTTGGTTAATGAGCCAACGGGATCTCCGGAACCTCGCAACTGGAACCCCGAGGGCTACCTGAAAAGCGTACCGCAGGATCCATGGGGTAACGATTATCAGTATGTCAGCCCGGGCACCGAAGGCCCCTACGATCTCTATTCCTACGGTGCCGATGGCCAGGAAGGTGGCGATGGTGATAACGCCGACATCAGTGTCTGGGATTCCGGGAACTGATTCACGGTGCGAGGAACCACCCGCGATCAGGGTTTCACGCTGATCGAAATCCTGGTTGTGATGATCATCGTCGGGCTGTTGGCGGCGATCGCGGTGTTCACCATGGCCGGTGGTTCCCAACAGCGTGAACTGGAAAGTGAAACCCGTGAGCTGTTTCTGTTGATGCAGGCCGCCTCTGAACAGGCCGTGCTCAACAATCTGGAGCTGGGCCTGATGTTCGACGATGAAGGTTACCAGTTCGTCGCCTTTCAGGAGGACACCGGGGAGTGGCGGGCATCCGGGGAACGCATTTTCCGCAAACGTGCACTGCCGGAATGGCTGGATGTGACGGTTTATGTCGATACCAATGCGCCCAGGCTGCCTACTTCTGAAGATCAGACTTTGCCGGATGTCGTGTTCTTCTCCAGCGGGGAAACCACACCGTTTGAGCTGGAGTTGACCGCCGTCGACCGCACGGACCATCGCCAGGTGATTGCCTCCGACGGCCTGTCGCCCATGGAGTGGCGCAAACCTGGCATGGAAGAGGAGGACTCGTGAAACGCTGCGCCGGTTTTACTCTGCTTGAGGTGCTGGTGGCACTGCTGGTGTTTGGCCTGATCGCCACGACGGCCGCGGAAGTGGGCAGCAATTATATCTCCAGTTATGAGCGCATCCGTGACCGCACCCTGGCGGCCTGGATTGCCGACAACCGAATCAATGAACTGCGCTTGCAGGAAGAGCTTCCGGGGGTTTCGGAGAGTTCCGAAGACACCGAGTTTGGCAATGATCGCTGGCGTGTGACGACGGATGTGCAGGGCACCGAAGAACCCACCATGCGCCGGGTGGACATCCGGGTCGAGAAATACCCGGCCGATGGCGCGGAACCTTTTCAGATTCATACCCTCTCGGCGTTTTTGGGGCAGCAATAATGAACGGTCCCGGACTGCGCGATCGCCAGAGCGGCTTCACCCTGATAGAGGTGTTGATTGCTATCACCATCACGGCGGTGATCGGGCTTGGAATATGGCAGGTGATAAGCAGTGTGGTGCTGTCCCGGGACAGAGTTGATGCCGTCGCTGAAGAATTTGATGGACTCCAGAAAACCATGCTGCTGTTGGAGCGTGACCTGGTGCAGGTAGTGAATCGTTCCGCCAGAGACATTTATGGCGACTTTCAGCCAAGCCTGACCAACCGGGAAGAGGGCTTCGCCCTGACCCTGACCCGCCAGGGCTGGCGCAACCCCCTTGGGCTGCGCCGAAGCGCTTTACAAAGGGTAGCCTGGGAATATACCGGGGACGAGTTGCACCGTCGGTACTGGCCGGTGGTGGATCAGGGCCAGGAAGACAACAGCCGCGACCTGATGCTGCTGGATCGTGTGACGGCGTTTGATATCCGGTTCCTGGATCAACAGGGAAGCTGGCAGGAACTGTGGCCAACCGATGAAGAACTGGCATCGCTGACGGCAGGGGCCCGCCCCGAGACGAGTTTGCCGCGGGGTATCGAGATCACGCTGGAGCACGAACGCTTCGGTGAGTTGGTCCGAACCTTTACGCTTCCGGATTTCGACCAGGCCGCGGCCCAGGCAGTGATCAACCAGCAGGCCGCAGCGGCTGAGGCCCGGCAGGACGAGACAGACGAAACGAATGGCCAGCCCGAACCATCGACCGAGCCACAGAACCCGGCCCAGGATGGTCAGTTACCGGGAGGGGGCGGGTGATGGCTGATAACCCGATGTCAGCCCGGCGTGAGCATGGCGTTGCCCTGATCATGGTCCTGCTGGCGATGGCACTGGTGGTAATGCTGGCCGGTGGCATGACGCGCCAGCAGAGCCTTCGGGTGTTCGAGGCCGGGCATTATCTGGCACAGCAACAGGGTCTCAGCATCGCCCTGGGTGCGGAAACGTTTGCCCGGCGCATTCTTGTGCGGGATCATGAGCAAGATACCGAGAACGGTACGCTGGTCGATAGCCTCGATGAATTCTGGGCCCGGAACGCCGCCGTTCTGCCGATTGATGACATTGGCGTGGCCGAGGTTCAGATCGACGACCTGGGCGGGCGCATCAACCTGAACGATCTGGTGTTGCCCAACGGACAGGTTGACCCGCTTACCCGTGACCGTCTGACCCGCCTGTTCGTGGCTCTGAACATCACGGGTGTCACGGTAGATGCCTTGATCGACTGGATCGACGGGAACGATCAGACCATCAGTGCCTATGGCGCTGAGGACGGCCAATATCTGATGGCAGACCCCTCGTTCCGGGCCGCTAACCAGCCCTTTGTCTCGATCACCGAGCTGCGTCTGATCGAGGGCATGACAGAGGAAATCTACGAGGCGCTTCGGCCCCATGTTACCGCACTGCCGGTCAGCGGTCTGGGAATCAATGTAAATACGGCCTCCGCGGCGGTGCTGGTGTCGCTGCACGATGAGCTGACGCCCGCCGCGGCCCAAGCAATCATCGCCCGACGCGAGGAAGAGCGGTTTGAAAACCTGCAGGATTTTCTGGCGTTACCAGAGTTTTCCGGTATGGGATTACGAGCCAGCGGCCTTGGCCTGCAGACCCGGTTTTTTGAAGTTGTGTCGCGGATTACCTACGATAATCGTGTCGTTAATATGGTCAGCACCGTGTTCCGGAATCCTCAGGGGGAAGTCAGCACGGTGTCCAGGGATACCGGTCAGAAAAACCGAATCACCAAAGAACCGTTTACGTTCTCAGAAGGATAACCATGTCTTATCGACTCTTTGTCCGGCCCCTGCCGCCGTTTGCTGACCCGGATAACCGTCCGGAAGCCCAGCGCTACGCCTGGGTGCTTCAGGACGCCAGTGGTGACATTCAGGCCCAGGGCCCGGATGATAGCAGGGACGTCATCGAACAGACGCTGGCTCGAAACGCTCTCGATAAGGTTCTGCTGACCGCACTGATTCCGGGTGATGAGGCGGTATTCTGTGTCGCCAACATCCCCGCCCGACAGCAGCGTTACGTGCAGCAGGCGCTGCCGTTTGCGATTGAGGAACAGATCGCCCAGGACATCGAAACGGTCCACCTTGCAGTTGGCCCCCATACTCCAGACGGTTTTCCGGTGGCCGCCATAGACCGTGGCCAGATGGCCCGTTGGTCGCAGCTGTTTTCCGGTTGGCATCACGCTCGACTGGACGCCGTTTTCCCGGATGCGGCCCTGTTGCCTGCAACGGAAGGCGGTTGGTCGATCTGCCTGGACGGCGCCGATGCAATGATGGTCAGCGAACGGGGCGAATGGCTCAAAATCAAAGCGGACAACCTGAGCCTGTTCGCCCAGACCATGGCCGTGCCCGGAGACGATACGGTCGTTACCCAGGTGCCGGTGACGGTCTTTGGAACCGAACAGGAACTTGAAGAAAATCAGGCCCTGATCAGCGGGTTGTCGGGTGGTACCGGCCGTCTGTCGGTGCAGCAGAAGCCTCTGGAACTGTCCGTCTTGGCGTTGCTGGCCTGGTCTCGCTATCACCACCACTGCCACCCCATCAACCTGTGCCAGGGTGCATTTGCCATTAACGCCACCGGTGACAGCCCGCTGAAACCCTGGAAACCGTTAATGGCCGTCGCCTCGGTCTGGTTTGTGGTTCAACTGGGTCTGGAAATAGGCATGGGGATGTATCACCAGCAGCAGGCGGAACAACTGCAGCAACAGGCTATGGCGATTTACCGGGAGGTTTTCCCTGGCGACCGGCGTACCCACGTTGGCAATGTTCAGCGGGTGCTGGAAGGGCAGTTGCGTGTGGCGGAATCCTCAGGCCCTGATCTGGATTTCATCTCGCTGCTGAAATTCACCGGTGACCAGTACAGCCGGTTGCAGAACCCCGGGGCGGTAGAGTTCAACGCCATCAACTACAGTCGTAACCGCGGTGAGCTGGTGGTGGATCTGCACGCCGACAGCTACGAACGGCTCAGTCAGCTCCGCAACGGTATTGCTGGCCAGGGGTTGCAGGCCCGGATGGGTTCGGTGGTCAACGAGGCCAGCGGCACCCGTGGCCGGCTGACGGTGTCAGGAGGGTAACCGGATGATCGCTCGAATCAAGGAACAGCCCGCGATAGGCAAGCTGATTGCCCGATACGACCAGTTACCCCAGCGTGATCGGCACGCCCTGCTGTTACTGGGGGTGGCCCTGGCCCTGGCGGTACTGTATCTGATGGTGTGGCAGCCAATTACCCAGTTTCATGATAACGCCCGCGCCGAGCGTGAAAGTGCCGCAGAGCTGCTTGCCTGGATGCAGGCCAACCGGGTGGCTATTGACCGGCTGGCAGCCAGTGGCGGCGGCTCGTCTATGTCCGCCAGCCGGCCCGAGGACGGGCGTGCACTGATGTCATTAGTGACCCGTTCGGCAACGGAAGCAGGCCTGGCACTGCAGCGTTTCGAGCCAAGTGGTGACGCCGCCATTCGGGTCTGGATGGACAACGTGCCGTTTGCGGAGGTGGCCGCGTGGCTGGAAATGCTCAATGGCCAACACGGTGTGGTGATTGATCAGGCGTCACTCGATCGCAGTGACCAGCCTGGCCGCGTGTCAGTTCGTCTGACCCTGGCAATCTGAAGACAACAGCGGCTGGTGCCGCCTGAGGGATACGGAACATGAGCAACGCCGAACAGAACAACAATAAAAACGTCGTGGTAGTGCGCCTGGACCACACCGCTCGTAACGAAGCACGATCGATTCTCTATCACGCCTACCGGGACGATCCAGCCTTCCAGTACCTGTTTGACCACGGCAAGCCCGGCTACGATCAGCGGGTGCGCGCTACCATTCGCGAACTGGTCGACCTGTATGTCCAACACGAGCAGGACGCCGTCGGGGTCATGATGAGCGACACGCTCGTGGCGGTGGCGTTTATCGGCGAGCCGGAACTGCGTATGAATCTGGCGGATCAGTTTGGCTGGCGCCTGCGTATGGTGCTGACGGCAGGTTTTGCCTCAACCCGTCGCTATCTGGACTATCACAGGACCATTCAGGCACTGCTGCCCCAGCCCCAGGCGCACCAACTGCCTCTGATGGGCGTGGACCCGAAACATCAGCACAAGGGAATTGGCCGGATTCTTCTGCAGGCGGTCGAAAAACTGTGTGAAGAAAACCCGCGGGGAGCCGGCCTGGTTCTGGATACCGGTAACAGCCGCTACCTGCCGTTTTACGAATCCGAGGGATTTCGGAGCCTGGGCAAGGTTCGCCTGGGCGATTTCGAGGACCACGTCATGTTTCGCGAGGTGGTTGCCCAGGCAGATTGATCAAGACCTGGTTAAACTTTAGATCCTTTCGAAAAAAGGGGAACAAGTGTCTGATAAACATGACTTTGATCTGATTGTTGTTGGTGCTGGCTCCGGTGGTGTCCGGCTTGCGCGCATGTCCGCAGGCCGTGGCGCACGCGTGGCGGTGGTGGAATCCCGTTACCTCGGAGGCACCTGCGTCAATGTTGGTTGCGTGCCAAAGAAGCTGTTTGTTTACGGTGCCCATGTCAGAGAAGAGCTTGAAGACGCCGCGGGATACGGCTGGCAGGTCCCGGTCGAGCAGGCGACGTTTGACTGGCCAACGCTTGTCGCCAACAAGAACACGGAAATCGAACGCCTCAACGGCATCTATGGCCGGCTGCTTGAGAACGCCGGTGTCGAGATCATCCAGGGCACCGCGAGCCTCAAGGATGCCCATACTGTGGTGGTTGGCGGCAGGGAGTACACCACCCGCCATATCACCATCGCGACCGGTAGCTGGCCCGTCGTGCCGGACATCCCCGGCAAAGAATGCCTGCTGACGTCCAATGAAATGTTCTATCTGCCACAGCTTCCGAAACATGCCGTGGTCTGGGGTGGCGGTTACATAGCGGTGGAGTTTGCCGGCATTCTCGCGGGGCTGGGGGTGCAGACCACGCTTCTGTATCGGGGCGATCTGTTCCTGCGCGGATTCGATGACGACATCCGGCGTTTCACTGAGCAGGAAATGCGTAAAAAGGGCATCGACCTGAGATTCAACGTCACCATTGCGTCGGTTCAGGCAGAAGATGCCCATTACCGCGTCAGCCTGAGTGATGGCGAGTCATTGCACACCGGTCTGGTGATGGCTGCTACAGGCCGCCGGGCTCTGGTGGATGGCCTCGGCCTGACCGAGCTGGGTGTCGAGCTGACCGATGCCGGTCATATCCGGGTGGACACTGATTTCCAGACTGCTGTGCCTTCCATTACCGCGCTTGGCGATGTCATTGGTACGCCGCAGCTTACCCCGGTCGCACTCGCTCAGGCCATGGTGTTGTCGCGGCGACTGTTCGGTGACGGGCAGGGGGAGATGGACTATCAGGCGATTCCGACGGCGGTGTTCTGTCAGCCAAACATCGGCACGGTGGGGCTCACCGAGCAGGAGGCAAGGAAAGCCGGGTACCGGGTGCGACTCTATCGATCCGAATTCCGGCCAATGAAATACACTCTCAGCGGTCGGGATGAGCGGGCGCTCATGAAGCTTATCGTGGATGATGAGAGCGACCGTGTGCTGGGTGCTCATATGGTCGGCCCCGACGCCGGGGAAATTATTCAGGGCCTGGCGGTGGCCATCAAGTGCGGCGCAACCAAGGCCCAGTTTGATGCCACCATCGGTATTCACCCGACCTCTGCGGAAGAGTTTGTCACCATGCGAGAGCCGGTGTCCTGATCCTCAGATCCGGACCCACCGGCTCAGCACCTCCCGCAAGGTTTCCCTGCGCACCGGCTTGGCGAGGTAATCGTTCATGCCGGTGTCGCGACACAGTTGCTCGGTTTCCAGCGACACGTCGGCGGTCAGAGCGATGATGGGCACCCCGGCCTGACCGTTGCCATATTCCCATTCCCGGATGCGCCGTGTCGCTTCATAGCCATCCATCAACGGCATCTGGCAGTCCATCAGAATGACATCGTAACCGCGGTGATTCTGCTGAACCGATTGTATGGCCTCCTCACCGTTGTCAGCGCTGTCTACCTCGAATCCCAGCTTCTGGAGCAGGGCCAGAGTGACTTTCTGATTCACGGGATTGTCCTCGACCACCAGCGCCCGAGCGCCGGCGACCTGCTCGCGAGGCTCAGCAGGAGTGTCATGCTGTAATGCAATTTCGAACGGTAATTCAAATCGGAACGAGGACCCCTGGCCGACGTCGGATACCACCTGGATGTGGCCGCCCATCAGTTCAACCAGGCGTTGCACCAACGACAGACCCATGCCAATTCCGCCATAGGAACGGTTGTTGCCGGTCTCTGCCTGCTCGAAGGTGTTGAACACACTGTTCAGGCGATCAGAAGCAATGCCGGCCCCGGAGTCGCTGACTGAGCAGTTCAGCACCATGCAACCGTGTTCCAGCTCTATCCAGTTGGCCTTGATACTGACGAATCCGTCACTGGTGAATTTCAGGGCGTTGTCCAGAAGCCCGGCCAGAACCTGGCGCACCCGTGGAGCGTCACCGACCACCACCGGCAGGGCGGGCCATTCTCCGAGGAACTGGGTTTCCAGCGCCAGGCCCTGTTTTTCCGCGGCATGGCGATAGGAGGCGCAGCAGTTACTGATCAACGCGCGAAGATTGAACTCCTTGTGGTCGAGTTCCAGGGCGCCGTTGTCCATCCGGGCATAATCCAGAATGTCAGAAATGACGGTCAGGAGGTCTTCAGTGGATTGCCGGGCGGTGTTCAGATAGTCCATTTGCCGGCTGGTCATGGGTTCTTCCTGAACCAGCTCTACCATGCCCAGGACGCCGTTCAACGGGGTGCGCAATTCGTGGCTCATGGTGGCCAGAAACTCGGATTTCGCCTGGCTTGCGTGTTCCGCACGCTCCCGGGCCTGCTCCGACATAGCCAGAGTCTGGTCCCGGGTGGTACGCAACTGATCCAGATGTTCAGCCAGTTCATTGAGCTGCTGTTGCAGGGTAGACACCTCCAGGGTTTTGACACCGGGCGGCACAGGTTGTTGGTCGTACTTGCCTTCAATCAGCCGTGTGACACGAGTAGTGAGTTGGCGCACGGGGTCCAGAATGTTGCCCAGAAAGAAATTGACCAGCAGGATGGTGAGGAACAGCACCCCGGCGCCTACCAGCAGGGAGGACCACAGAATATCCTGTTGGCGGGCTTCCAGTACCCTCGGGTCCATGCCCACTTCAACGGTGCCCACCCGCAATGAGCCGGAACTGAAATTCCAGCCGCTGCTGATCCAGTAAGCGCCATCGTCGGGGCCCAGGTCGAGCGGCTCCTGAAGGATCTCGGCGTTGTAAACCCTGAACGCCTGGTTATCCGGGAAATCAGGAGTGTTGGCCTTCTCGACAAAACCCATTTGTTCGCCGACCACATCGGTGACTCTGATCCAGGCTGCTTCGCTCCGGCGCAGCGATACGCTCAACACCTGATCGAGCGCGGTCCGGTTGCCCGAGACAACCGCATATTCCAGCGCTGGCGCCAGACTGTCAGCCAGCATCTGGCCGGTTTCCGCCAGATCATGCCGCGCATCCTCCAGGCGGGCCGAGGTAAAAAAGACCATCAGCACGGCAAACATGACCACGGCGGGCAGTGCGCCCAGCAGGAGAAGTCTGCGCGACAGCGATAGCCCGGGGTTGCTGCGAGGCGCGCTCACGGTTGCTCCTCCTGCCGATTGTCAAGGTAGGCGTTTACCGTTTCGGCAATCCAGTCACGGTCCGGTAATGGAATGTTCAGTGACCGCGCTACCTGCTGATTAATCACCACTTTAAAGCGGGGGGAGTATGCCGGTGGCGGAAACCGGCCGTTATCGAAAAAGCTATTGAGGTGCGCCGCCGCCCGTTCGGCCATTGCATCAAAAGGTGCGTAACTCGACGCCAGAGCACCGGCCCTGACATACGCCTGACTGGGCCCGATCAAAATCTTGTTGCGCCGATAGGCCGTAAGCAGAATGTGTTTGATACTGCGGGGGTTGTAAATGGCCTCATCCGGGGCAGCCAGCACAAAATCCCCGTAACTGAGCGCGCGGATCAGGGCGGGAATCAACTGGTCTTCGCTGTCGGCTATAAAAATGCGCGCCCGCAAATCATAAGGCGCCAACTGGTCGATCAACGGCTCGTAGAGCTCGGCTGAATCTGTATTGGCGAGCAGGGCGATTCGGGTGGTCTGCGGCAGGATCGCTTTGCCGGTCAGCGCCTGGCGCAGCAGTGGCACGTCCTGGAACACTGCGCCCACCCGCCCGTTCGAACGCCCGGCATAGTTTTCAATAAATGAATGCTCCACCAGCAGTGCCAGCACAACCGCCGACCGGTTGCCCTGCCGTACCCGGGTGAACGCGGCCGGGCCAATCGTAATGATCGGCGTATCACCGCTGGCGTTGATCTGGCTTTCCGGTAAGGGATCGAGAGTAAACCCATCGCCAAGTTCAGTTGCCAGAAGCCGAAGGACATGCTGGTCCAGAGCCGAGTTGCCAGAACCGACCACGAACACGCGCTCTGGCCCCTGAACCTTGTGGTCAGCGGGCTGTGCGCATACCGGCGCCAAGGCAGAAAAGCCCAGAAAAAAGCTGACAAGCATGCACCAGAGAGACCTGATCGGCCGATTGTGGTGCGGGCTGTTCTTTTTTGAGAGTGTCTGCCTCATGCCATCCCGACTGGTAATCTTGTCCCTGCTGTCGTTGTCTGACCTGACGATCAGAAACGAATCCCCGCTTCCACGAAAAACTGGTTATGATCTTTGATGTTGTTATCGGAACTCAATTCCGGGTCCCGGTTCAGATAGTGTTGCAGTGTAAACGCCAATTCTCCAGTAAAGGTCGGGTAAATAAACGATTTACTGACCCTGGCGTCGATCCGCTCGAATTGGGTGTTGAATTCGTCAGCCCAGTAGAAGGCGGTTGCGGCTTTGAATCCCATTGGCAGTTCGCGGATAGCGGAGAAACTGCCGGAGTGGCGAACGGATAAACGTTCCAGCAGCTCTTCGGCATACGCCTGTTCATCCAGAGCCACCTCGCCATCTGGCCCGATGATGGGTTCACCGGTGTACCAGGTGTCCTGATCCAGGTAGCCGTAAGTTGCCCGCAGGGATGTCCCCGGGAAATCCAGGGTAGCTTCCACTTCGAAACCTTTCTGGTCCACGGCCACATTGTTATCAATAGTCCACTCGTTCAGCAGGATGACCCCGCTGATCATGTCTCGAAGCTCATCTTTGAACCCACGGACTTCAAGGGAGAGCAGGGCCTGGTCCATGGGAAACTGGCCAAAATAGCTGATTTCCCGCGAAGTGATGGTTTCTTCTTCCAGCTCCCGCCCCAGAGTCTGGAACTCGGCAACCTCGACGGCCTCATCAAAGCCGACACGGAAACCCTCGAGGTCGGAATACTCCGTTGGCCGAACGTTGCGCAACGTGTAGCCCCAATTGGGTCGTTGCTCAAAACCATCGGGGGTGCGCACCGCCTGAGAAAATACGAATCGCAGGGCATGCTGATGGTTAAACGTTAGATTGGCTGCGGCGCGTGGGGAAAAATAGCCGTCATCGGTGGTGCTGGTGCGTTCCCAGTTGCCACCGGCATTCAGTGTCAGCCATTGCAGGGGCGTATATTCCAGATTGCCGAAATAGCGGGACTGATAGTTGCTGCCCCGACCATTGAAATAGGTCTCAGAACGATACACGTCTTTTCGGAAACCGGCACCGGAGACCAGTTTCAGGTCATCACTGAACAGCAGGGTATCCTGGAATTCAAATTCCATTCGGGTGTCTTCGGAATCGGCATCCACATCAGCGAAACCGGTTGGGCCACCGCTGTCGGTGAAACAGAGCCGTTCACGGCTGCCATCCGGGAAATAAGTGCATTGGTAAAGCGGATCGCCATCGCGCAGACACTGTGCCGTGTTATCCGTGAAACTGATGGTGTAGGGCTGTCGCCGCTGGAAATTTTCCAAACTCGCCTGAACGTGAAAGAAATGCCGCTCAGAGGTGGTAACATTGAGCCGCGTCTGCAGGTAGTAGTCCCGCACGTCAATGTTCGGGTTTTCAACGGGGTTGAGCTCTCCGCTCTTGTTGCGATCCTGCTGCTTAATGCCATCGACCATCCCGCCGCGTAGTTCGACATTGGTATTGCTGGTCAGCGTCAGGCGGGAATCGTAGGTGAACATGTTCAGATCGTGTCCGTCGTTAAACGGGAGCCGTTCACCGCCACTGAGCTGATAGTCAAAACCGTCAAACTTGCGCTTCTCATAGGTCAGGCGCCAGTCGTAATCTGAACTGGCACTCCCTATCGAGCCAAATGTCCGTGTATAGCCTCTGGAGCCCCGGGTAACCTGAGCTTCCACGCCCGCGGTATCAGCCGGATCCCGGGTGATGATGTTGATAGTGCCCAGAAAGGCGTTGATGCCGTAGGCCGCGGAATTGGGCCCCCGGGCGACTTCGATCCGTTCGATCATTTCAAGCGGCACCGGCATGGTTTCCCAGTCCATGTCGGACAGAGTGGCACGGTGAGCCGTGCGGCCGTCAACCAGCACCTGCATACGCCGCTGTTCGTAGTGCACGGTACCGTGGTAGCTCGTGACCGGTTGATGACTGCCGACAAAGTTGACCACCATGCCGGGCACCAGTCGGAACACCTCATACAGGTTCATGATGCCCAGATCCCGGATCATGTCACCGGTGATGACCGTCGTGCTACCGGGAACCCGGGTCTTGGGCTGACGCAGTCGGGTGGTAGTAAGCACCTCAGGGATGGTATCGAACGCCATGAATTCATCAGCGCTGACCTCAGGATCGAACGATTCCTTGCCAGTCTGTGCCAGTACTGACGCAGGTGTCAGACTCAGTGTGGTGATCATCACAGCCACCCGGAGTGGATCGCGGCGGTGGGTGGACAGAGAAGCGGCGAACCAGTAATTCGTAATGGCCATGCGTGTCGTTCTATAATCAGCGGTGATATAGGTCGTTAGATGGTGCTCCGGGTTTCGATTATCCTAGGGGACCATCGGGCATTTGTCTCTACAAAGATTACAGATTTTACATATCCGGAGTGGCAGATTTATGAATTGCTGGGAGATCCTGGGCATTGAACCAACCCAAGACCGGGAACGGATTCGGGAGGCATTCGAGCGGCAGATGAAGTTTGCCTCGCCGGAAGAGGCCCGGAGTCTTGAGCAGGCCTTCCGGGAAGCGACCGGCGGAGAACGCCCTGTTTCGACGGAAACCGCTCAGCCTTCAGTTCGGAATGACCCTGTGTCTGAGACGGCGCAACCGGTACCGGTTGAGGCAAATGTAAAATCTCGCGTCGACACCGCGCCACTGTCGGCCAGCGAGTCCCAGATCGTGCGCGAGGTGGTTATCCAGATCAAGGCCTTGCTGAACGATTCGTCCAGGCAACAGGATGTGGGCATCTGGAAGGCGATTCTGTGTGAACCACCGGCGGATCAGTTGCCACTGCGTCGGGAAATTGGCCAGCAACTGGAGCCGCAGGTCCGCCCAATGGCCGAAAACGGCAGTTTTCCTTCCCCGGTGGCACGCTTTCTAGGGGACTGGTTTGACTGGTTTAGCGTGCAAAAGGCCCATTCCGATTCGGAGCCGAACACCGGTCAGGATCAGCAACCGCCTCGTGATGACACCTTTGCCAATGAGGCCGATGACACTCCGCAGATGATGAACTTCTGGCCGGCGGTCATCGGCTGGACGGTGGGCCTAATTATCCTGGCGATGATTTTCGGGGGCATGGGCGGGGGCTGACCCTGCGCCGTTCCCGGCCGCTTCCTCAATCATCACCCGGTATTTCTGGGCCAGGATGGCCCCGACAATCACCTGAATCTGGTTGTAGCACATGATCGGCAACACGATCATGCCAAAGCCCGGGTGGCCGGAAAACAGCACCTTGGCCATGGGTAGGCCCGACGCCAGGCTCTTTTTCGATCCGCAGAACACCACCGCCGCCTCATCTTCCAGACTGAACCCGAGTTTGCGCACCATCAGCCGTGCAATCAGCATGAATAGCCCCAGTAATACAAAACACAGCACAATCGCCAATACCACGGCCTGTACCGGCAGATTCTGCCAAAGCCCGCTGACCACGGAATGGGAAAAAGCGGAGTAGACGATGATCCAGATCACGGTCTGGTCATAACGCGCCATGAACGATTCGTGTCTCGACAGAATGCCGCCAAGCCAGGGCCGCAGCGCGTGGCCCACCGCAAACGGCAGCAGCAGTTGCAACACGATGTCCTTGAGCGCTTCAACCACCGAAAACTCACCGGAACCCGAAGTTGATACCAGCAACAGCAGCAGGAACGGGGTCAGCATCATGCCGAACACGTTGGAGGCTGCCGCGCTGCAGATGGCGGCCGGCACGTTGCCCCGGGCCATGGCGGTATAGGCGATAGACGATGACACGGCCGACGGCAGCACACCCAGATACAGGAAGCCCAGCCCGAGATCTCTGGGCATCCACTCATGCGCAATCGCGCTCAAACCATTCACTGGCAAGACCGCCAGCGGAAAGAATACGAAGGTGAGGGACGTGATCAGAATATGCAGGCGCCAGTGAGTTGCTCCGTCGATGATCTGCTGGCGGGACAGGGCCGCGCCGTGAAAGAAAAACAGGAAGCCCACGGCCACGGTACCGATAGTCGCCAGCGCATCGGCGGCTTGCCCGGTAACAGGCGCGAACGACGCCAGAACAATCGCGCCCAGCAACAACAGGGTAAAGGTATCAATCTTGAACTTCATGGTTCAGGCCTCGTCCGTCAATACTTGCAGACTCGGGGTTAACAGCGCCCGGGACAGGCTTTCAGTATTCTGGGCATCCCGTCGGCGAATGGCGGCGAGTAATAATTCATGCGCCTCCTGGCTGGGTTCTGGCAGGTCGGCGTCCTTTTCCGTGCGCTCAATGGTCTGACTGACGGCGTGGGAGAAATAATCGTAGAGCTCGATCAGTGCTGCATTATGGGAGGCGCGCACCAGCGCGTGATGGAATGCCTCGTCATGTCTGATGCGATCGTTGACGTTGTCGCCGGCCGCGCCGCGGGCGTCCAGGGCACTGGTCATGGCTTTCAGATCGCTGTCGGTGCGACGCCGGGCGGCCAGGCGAGCGGCCTCGGTTTCCAGCATGATGCGTACTTCAATCTGTTCGGCCAGCTTCGAGCGGGCGATGCGCCGCAGTGTCTCGCCGGCGTCGCGATCCGCCCTTACATAAGTGCCATCGCCCTGGCGGGTTTCCAGCATGCCCACGTGCACAAGCACGCGTACCGCTTCCCGAATGGTGTTGCGACTGATACCTAGCGCTTCTGACAGCTCGGCTTCCACGGGCAGACGGGTGCCCACCGGCCAGGCACCGGATTCAATGTTCTGGCGCAAGCTCTCAATGGCGGTGTCGACCAGGGAGCCTTTTCGGATTGGCGATAACATCTTGGATCATCCTGTGGTGTGATGATCCAATCATCCTATGATTAAATCCAAAAGGCAACGTTGACTGACAGCGAGGATCGGGCTTCAGCTAGCCGCGGCGCCCGTGAAGCGGTAATCGGCGGTGTCCACAGCGCGGGTTGCAAACCGGTAGCTGAAGGTAAATCCTGGCCAGTTGATGGTATTGCGCCCATGCTCATCCAGATACCAGGAAGTGCACCCAGAATCCCACACCGTACCATCCAGCTTGGTATGTAGCGTCCGGCAGAAACGGGTTTGCTGTTCCTGCCGGACGTCCATGGCGGCGCCAGGATAGCGCGCCAGCGCATCCACGGCACTGACGACGTACCGGAACTGGGACTCCAGCATATAAATGATCGAATTGTGGGCGAGGTTGGTGTTCGGGCCGTAGAGCATGAACAGATTCGGAAAACCGCTGACGCTGATGCCTTTGTAAGCCTGGCTCCCCTCGGCCCAGGCATCGTTCAGGGTGACGCTGCCCAGCCCTCGGATTTCCATGGGCGCCAGGAACTCGCTGGCTTTGAAGCCGGTGGCCAGGATGATGACGTCCGTTGGCCGGCGCTCGCCAGTGGCTGACACAATCGCGTCTTTTTCGACACGCTCGATGGCATCTGTCAGCAATGCCAGATGCGGCTGATTGATCGCCGGGTACCAGTCGTTGGAAATCAGAATGCGTTTGCAGCCAATCCGGTAATCCGGCACGATCCGCGCCCGCTTGTCCGGGTCTGTGACCCGTTTTTCCGCTTCCTGCCGGGCCTGACGGGCAAACGCATTCAGAATCCAGCTGAACCGGGTGAAGGCCAGGGCACGGGATTCGTTTTTCCAGTAGATCAGGCTGCGGTACAGGCGGTCCCAGCCTGGCACTGCACGGAACAGTGCCTGTTCCCGGGGCGAGAACGGCCGGTCTGGCTTGGGCAGCACCCAGGCCGCCGAGCGCTGGTACAAATCCAGAGTCTGCACCTGGCTCACGATTTCCGGAACGAGCTGGATAGCGCTGGCACCGGTGCCGATCACGGCCACGCGTTTACCGCGCAGGTCACAGTCGTGTTGCCAGCGGGCCGAGTGAAAGCAGGCGCCTTTAAACGTCTCCAGGCCCGCGATTTTCGGTGTGGCGGGACGGTTGAGCTGACCTGTGGCGGTAATCAGTATGTCTGCCTGGTAGCTGTGGCCGGATTCGGTCGAGACCGTCCACTGATTCTTCTGGTCATCAAAGACGGCCATGCGGACTGCACGATTGAAATGCAGGTGCCCGGCCAGGCCGTACCGGGTAACGCAGTGGCGCATGTAGTTCAGGATCTCCGCCTGACCGGCAAACTTCCGGCTCCAGTCGTATTTTGGCTCAAAGGAATAGGAGTACAGGTGGGACTGCACATCGCAGGCAGCGCCTGGGTAAGTGTTGTCCCGCCAGGTGCCGCCGATGTCGGTTGCCCGCTCAAGAATGGTGAGGTCGTGAAAGCCTGCTCTTTTGAGCTGGATGGCCATGCCCAGGCCCCCGAAACCGGAGCCGATGATGATCACCGAAGGGGAGCGCTGTCGTGTCTGGGCCATGGCGTCTTCTCGTGGCGTTATTGTTTTGTCTGACTATATACCCCGGTACCGGGACTCTGAAAGAGCATCATCCACCAGATTGATTGTCATGAAAGGTCAGCAGCTCCTCGGCACGCTGCGCCATCAGCCCGCGCAGGGCAACAGACTCAAACTGCCGCTTGATGCGGATGGCGTAGAACTCTTCATAGACGCCGGGCAGGGCCCCGTAGTCCTTCAGAACGCCGTTGCGTAGTTCGTCGCGCACCACCACCGGCGGCAATACCGCGAAATGACCGCTGTCCCGGGTGAGCAGCCGCATCATCGCCATGTCGTCCACTTCGGCCATGACGGTCGGACGGATCTGGTGCACTTCGCATAGTTGATCAAAGGCTTGCCGGATGTTGTTGTCCGGCCCGGGCAAAATCAGCGCCTCGGTGCTGAGCAGTTCCAGAAAGGGGGTATTGTCCGGCACGCCGGGCGGGCCGATTATGCTGACCGACTGCCGGGCAATCCGGCGGGACCGCCAGGGGTTCTGCTCGTCTCCACGCACCGGCTGGTTGGCAAGAATCAGGTCCAGCCGGTGGCCGGACAACCGCCGTAGCAGGTCGTCAAGGGTGCCGCTTTGCAGTTTCAGGTCCAGATCCTGACGGCCCAGCAAAGGCTTCAGAAAACCTTCCTGAAAGTTCCGGGACAGGGTGGCGACGGCGCCAATCCGGAGGGTTTCCCGCCGGGTCTGCACACCTGAGCGAAACAGGGCTTCCAGTTCCTGGCCCTGCCGAAAGATTTCCTCGGCGTAGGTGAAGGCAACGCGGCCCGCCTCGGACAATCGTAAACCCCGACCCTCGCGGATAAACAGGTCGTAGCCCAGGCTTTCCTCCAGCTTGCGTATCTGGCCCGACAGCGCGGACTGTGAGACATGCAGCGACTCGGCCGCTTTGGTCAGGTGACCCGTGCGGGCCACGGTCCAGAAGTAGTAGAGGTGATGGTAATTCAGTCGCATAGTGACCAACAGTTCTCTTTAAGTGAACGATACGATCTTTATAAACCATTTTATCTATGATTTCGTCAAGGGCATAGTAGCGCCAAACCGGAAGGAGCCTGCTATGACCCTATTTGAAACCGTTCTGTCACACGCCTTGCTGGCCATCTGGCTGGCATTGCCACTGTCACTGCTACTGCTGGCGGGGCTGGCAAGCTGGACCCGATCTGACAAGCGCCTGACCTCTGCCTGGAACGCGGCTGAGCGCCTGTTCATCGCCGGGCTGCCGCTCTCAGCGGTGGTCGGAATCTATCTGATGTTTGCGCCTCAGAACCTCGCTGTCGCCGGCTCTTCCCTCGGGGTGTACCCCAGCGGACTGGCCGTGTGGATGGCGTTGATGGTGGGTTTCATCGCCTGGGTCATTCTCCGATACGCCCGGGATTACCTGCGTGCCGACCCGGGGTTCAGAACCTTCCTTCCGTGGTTCCTGAGCACCGTTGCCAGCGTGCTGGTGCTGGTGCTGACCGATCATCTTCTAGTGCTCGCCGGTGCCTGGATTGGGGTGAGCCTGTCGCTGCACCAACTGCTCACTCTCTACCCGGAGCGCCGTCAGGCGCGCCTGGCGGCCGTTCAGAAGTTCATCGCCAGCCGGCTGGGTGACCTGGCAATTGTTTCCGCGGTGGTGCTGATCTGGCAACACTACGGCACTTTCCGGATTCCCGAGCTGTACACGCTGGCAGCCGCCAGCCCCGCCCAATCAGAAACACTGACCTATGCGTCCGTCTTGCTGGCCATCGCAGCAGCTCTCAAATGCGCGCAGATTCCATTCCATGGCTGGCTGATTCGGGTGATGGAAGCGCCCACGCCGGTTTCGGCGCTGCTGCACGCCGGCGTTATCAACCTGGGTGGATTTCTCTGGCTGCGCCTGTTCCCGGTGTTTGACGGCTTCACTGCCGGCCATTTCCTGCTGTTGTTGGTTGGCGGCATTACCGCGCTGGTGGCGGTGTTTACCATGATGGCACAGACCTCCGTCAAGCATTCTCTGGTGTGGTCAACCAACGCCCAGATGGGTTTCATGCTGTTCGAGATCGGGCTGGGTGCCTACACCCTGGCGTTCCTTCATCTGCTGGCGCACTCGCTGTACAAGGCGCATTCCTTCCTGGCAGCCGGCCGCACCGTGAAGGTGTCCGCCGTCCGGTTCGGGGGCAGGGTAAGCAAAACATCCCTTACTCTCGCGCTGCTGTGCGCGGCCATCGCGGGTGCGCTACTGTGGCAGTTCCCGGGGCTGGTGGAAAATCAGCCAGTGCTGGGTGCTTTGCTGGTCATGGCGGTCGCAGCCGCAGCCCTGGGTACCCCCGGTGTCAGCCCACTCCAGACCAAAGTGCTGGCAAGCGGTATGGCGCTGGCTCTGGTGCCTATTTACGCCGCGTTGCACGGGCTGGTCGGCCCGGCATTGCCAGAATCGGGTGCCTTTGCACTGCCGTTCAATGCGGCCATCGCTGCCTGGATGATTGTCGCCCTTCTGGGAGTGTGGTCGCTGGCGGTTTTGCTGGTGCCGGGCGCCGACTGGATGGCTCGCCTGCACTGGCCGGCCAGTCAGGGTTTCTACATGGACCGCCCGTTTGAGCGATTCACCCGCTTCTGGGCCCAGCGCTGGCTGGCGCCAACTTCGAGCCCAACGGATCATCCCATCTATCGGTTGTCTTCAGGAGAACATTCATGACGGCGTCTGCCCCCGTGACCGGAACCGACACTCACGCCACCGAATCCACGCTGGCAGCAGCCTGCGAACGCATTGCGCCGGTGTGGCCCCTGGACCGCTGGATTGCGGTGAATCCCTGGTGGGGGCTGCGCCAGCAGCCGATGGCCCAGGCCAGCCAGTTACTGCAGAAGCAGGGGTCCGTTGGCTTACTGATGCCGCCGGAATTCTACCGGGATGCCTGGCAGAGCGGTCGCATTGAGGCGACGGATCTGGAAGCGGCTGCCCGGGAAGCCGGAATAGCGGCATCAAACGGCGAAGTAGAAAGCCTGGCCATGGGATGGCTCAATCGCCCCCGGCCAATCGGGGCGTCGATCATGAGTGCCGTGGCTACCTTGACGGTAACCGGGGGCGATCCGCTGGAGCAGAAGCTGCGCGAGCAATTGGGCGCCCTCTGTGCTCAGTTCTTCGATCAGCGCCAGGCCCGCTGGAAAAAAGGCAATACCGGCGAAACCCTTTACGCGTACTGGCATCGGAGCGGCTTGCCCGCGCTCAAGGGGCTTTTGCCTGCAAACCTCGGCAAAATCGCAAAAGCCATTCCCGATCAGTGGCCGGCCGCCGCCGGGCAGATGGCGGCGGCGCTCAACCTGACCGAATCGCAAGTCACACACCTGAGCCATCATTTGCTGCTCAAGCTCCTCGGCTGGGCGTCCTGGTGCCGGGGTGAGGACTGGCGTGCCGGCCTGACGGGTGCGCCTCTGGGGCACACACAGTCGCTGGCCGGAATCTGGCTGGTCAGCGAATGGCTGGCATTGCAGGCTCTGCCGGAACGGGATCAAAGCCGAATCCGGGAAAGCTGGCAGCCGGTGGATCAGATTACCCTGAACACTCAGCCCGAGGGACTCTGGATCTGGCAGCGCGCCTACGAACACGCATGGCAGCGCCGTTTTTTTGCCGAGCTGAACACCGGGGAGACGACAGTCACGTCCAAAACCACGGTGCGGCCCGAAGTCCAGGCCGCTTTCTGCATTGACGTGCGCTCAGAGGTCTTCCGCCGGCACTTTGAATCGGAATATCCGGAGGCCCGCACTTCCGGCGTTGCCGGCTTTTTCGGCATGCCGGTGGCCCACTGTAGCCTCGGACCCAGTGATGACGAGCACCGGCTGCCGGGGCTGTTGGCGCCAGGCTACCGTTACATCGACACTACCGGTGACAGTGAGCGGGACCGCACCCTGAACCGGGAACTGGACCGCAAGGAACAACTGCGGGAATCGGTACGCCGGGCCAAGTATTCCAGCCTGTCGACCTTCACGCTGGTGGAGACCACCGGACTGGCGTGGGTCAGCAAGCTGATCAAAGACAGCCTACACAAGCGCAAACCACGGACCAACGACGACGTCAAGGAAGGCCGGCTGCACCACCTGCTGGGCGGGGACCCGGTGGCCGATCCGGAACGGGTGAAACTGGCCGAGGGCCTGCTGAGAACCCTGTCACTCACCGGTAATTTCGCCAGCGTTCTGCTGATGGTGGGCCACGGTTCGCAAACCGACAATAACCCCAATGAAGCCGGCCTGGCCTGCGGGGCCTGCGGAGGCAAGAACGGCGGCATCAATGCCCGGGTAGCCGCGGAGCTGCTGAACGACCGCCTGGTGCGGGCCGGCCTGGCAGAACGTGGCATCGTTTTGCCAGAGAGCACCCTGGTGCTTGCGGCGGAGCACAATACCGTGATCGATACCGTCACGCTGCTGGATACCGGCGTGATTCCACAAAGCCACCGGGCGATTGTGGAGCGCCTGAAAGAGCGGCTGGACAGCGCAGGCCAGGCCTGTCGCCGGGAACGGGCGACCACTCTGAAACTGAACGGTCTGAACGATGACGAACTCGAAGAAGCGATGACGCTGCGCACCCGTAACTGGGCAGAAGTTCGGCCGGAATGGGGCCTGGCCAACAATGCTGCATTGATCATCGCGCCCCGTGAGCGTACCCGTGGCGTAAACCTGGCCGGGCGTAGTTTCCTGCACGACTACGACCCGTCCCTGGACGATGACGGCCAGGTACTGCACGGGCTGATGAATGCGCCCATGGTGGTGGCGAACTGGATCAACTTGCAGTACTACGCGTCAGTGGTGCAGCCGCAGGTGTATGGTGCCGGCAACAAACTGCTGCACAGCGTGGTGGGCGGCAACATCGGTATGATCGAAGGTAACGGCATCGACCTGCGCATCGGGCTGCCGGTCCAGTCGGTGCACGACGGCGAGCGCTGGCGTCATGAACCCCAGCGGTTAACCGTGATCATTGATGCCCCGGCAGAGCGGATTGAGACGATACTGGTCAACAGCCCTGATGTTCGGGCTCTGGTAGACAACCAGTGGCTTTACCTGTGCCGGTTCACAGAGCAGGGCGTGGCCCGCTACGATCAGGGTGAATGGTGCCCGACGGTCAGTACCTGAGCAGCGCGGAGCCCCAGGTGAAGCCGCCACCGAAGGCCTCCAGCAGCACCACCTGACCACGCTGGATACGGCCGTCCCGGACGGCTTCATCCAGCGCCAGCGGGATAGACGCCGCGGAGGTGTTGCCGTGCCGGTTGACGGTGACGACGACCTGATCCATCGGCATGCTGAGTTTGCGGGCGGTGGCGGCAATAATTCTCAGGTTGGCCTGGTGTGGTACCAGCCAGTCAATCTCGGATTTTTGCATCGAATTGGCTTCCAGGGTCTCGTCGACAATCCTGCCCAATGTGTTGACCGCGATTTTGAACACCTCGTTGCCCTTCATCTCCACAAAGGCACCACCAGCTTTCACCACGTCGAACTGATTGGCAATACCGCAGGGCACGTGCAGCAACTCTTCATAGCGGCCATCGGCGTGCAGGTGAGTCGACAGCACGCCGGTTTCCTCGTTCGCTTCCAGAATCACCGCGCCGGCGCCATCACCGAACAGGACGCAGGTGGTACGGTCGTCCCAGTTCAGGATGCGGGAGAACACTTCAGCACCAATCACCAGGGCCTTTTTGCTGGCGCCGGTCTTGATGAACTTTTCGGCCGTGGCCAGTGCGTAGACAAAACCGGAGCACACCGCCTGGATATCAAATGCGGGGCAGTCACGAATCCCCAGGCGAGCCTGCAGAATACAGGCACAGCTGGGGAATACCTTGTCCGGGGTCGTGGTGGCAAACACGATCAGGTCGATGTCGGTGGCATCAATGCCCGCGGCTTCGATGGCCCGAAGAGAGGCCTGCTCCGCCAGGTCCACGGTGGTTTGGCCGGGCAGGGCAATGTGACGCTGCTCAATGCCGGTGCGTTCACGAATCCACTGGTCAGAGGTATTCACCCGCTTTTCCAGATCCTGATTGGTGACGATGTTATCCGGCAGATACGAGCCGGTTCCGGCAATACGTGCAAATGTCATGGGCTTTTGTCCCGGGTCAGTGCGAATACAGTAGACCCATGCTAACCCTTTGCAACCGGGTTGGTTATTAGCGGATTGTCAAAGGCCGCCCGGCAACAGGACCGGGCGGCGGGAGGGAGGTTTAACGCAGGTTCAAAGCCCCTGGGCGATATCAGCTCTGTTTCAGGGTGTTCATATCAATCACGAAGCGGTACTTCACGTCGCCTTTTTTCATGCGCTCATAGGCTTCGTTGATGTTGCGGATATCGAGCATTTCCACATCGCAGGTGATGTCGTGCTCGGCACAGAAATCCAGCACTTCCTGGGTTTCCGGCATGCCACCGATCAGGGAGCCGGCCAGTACCCGGCGCTTTCCAACCAGCAGGCCCGCCTGAAGGGCCGGTTCTACCGGGGTCAGCAGACCCACCAGAATATGGGTGCCGTCGTACTTCAGGCACTTGAGGTACGGGTTCAGGTCGTGGGCCACCGGCACGGTATCCAGCAGGAAATCAAAGGAATCGGCCGCCGCTTTCATCTGCTCCTTGTCGGTGGAGATGATCACGTGGTCCGCGCCCTGTTTCTTCGCCTCGCTGACCTTGCTCTCTGAGCGGGTGAAAATGGTGACTTCCGCGCCCATGGCCTTGGCGAATTTCACGCCCATGTGGCCCAGGCCACCCATGCCAACAACGCCCACTTTGTGGCCTTTGCCCACCTTGAAATGGCGAAGCGGGGAGTAGGTCGTGATGCCGGCACACAGAATCGGTGCGGCCGAGGCCGGGTCCAGCTTCTCCGGAACCCGAACCACAAACCGGTCGCTGACTACGATCTGGGTAGAGTAGCCGCCGAATGTGACAGAGCCGTCGTGACGGTCGACGCCGTTGTAGGTGCCGGTCATGCCCTCGAAACAGTATTGCTCGAGGCCGTCGTGGCAGGCCGAGCAGGTACGGCAGCTGTCGACCATGCAGCCCACGCCGACCAGATCACCTACCTTGTAGGCTTTAACGTCGGGGCCGACCTTGGTGACGCGGCCGATGATTTCGTGGCCTGGGACAACCGGGAACTCGGAATTACCCCAGTCGTTCTCGGCAAAATGGATGTCGGTGTGGCATACACCGCAGTAATCGATCTCGATGGCGACGTCATCCGGGCGCAGTTCGCGGCGCTGGATGGAGTAGGGTGCCAGGCCCGAGGTGGGGCTGGTGGCAGCGTACGCTTTGGTGTTACCCATATCTGTGCTCCTTTCTGATCGATGTCTTTCGATAGGTTGCACAGTACCCTACTGGTCAGGCGGCTGGCTAGATCAACCAGCCGAACAGAAAATCAAACAGACTGGCCAGGAAGCCGCTGCTTCGTTCTCTCGTCACAATCGCGGGGGGAACGGGCGCAGCGGTTGTCACGGCTGGCGGAGACTCAACGGTCATCGCTACTGCGGCGGCGTCTGGCCGAACCGGAGTCGAGGGGCCGGCACTGGTTGGCTCCGTTGGCAGTTGGCTGACGGGATCTTTCTCAACCTGCGCAATGATCTGTATGTCCTGCTCTTCCGGCTGGGGCGCCTGTTCTTCCGTTTCGGGGGGCTCCGTCATCGCGATATCCGGCTCTGGCGCGTTAACGGGCTCAGGTTGGGCAACCGGGACTGTCGGCTCGGCGGTGTCCACGGATCGCGTTGGCGGTTTCGTTGCGGGTTCAGGCTTTGATGGTGACGTGTCCGCCGCGGGCAGTCCAAGGGCCAGCCTTGCTGCTTTCGGGGAGTCCAGGTGGTTTTCCGAAATCGCCATGGCGGGCGAATAATGGATGCTCAGGGCGTCAAGGGTTCTGGCGTCTAAGGTGCCGTTGGCGGTCAGGTCTTCCTGGCTACTCTGGAACTGGCGAATGGCGGTGCGTAGTTGGCGGTCCATCCACCCGTCAGCCTGACCGATCTGGTAGCCGGCACCGTATAACGCATTTTCGGCCGCGTAGATAATGGAGGCGTTATCCGCAGCGTGGATCAGACCGGGCGCGCCCATCAGATTGGCCAGGACGACAGCTGTCGTGATTTTTGGTGCTTTTGCTACTCTTATTCTTCTTCGGGTACAAGCCATGGCGATTCCCTCCGATTCGGGCGGTCCCTGTTTACATTCCGTTACGTTACCGCACAACGTATCAGGTATCGCAGGTCCAGGTTATGAAGTGGTTAACAGCTGGAACGTTTTACATTGAAAACCAGTGCCTGCGCGCGCCGGATGAACGTGTCTCAGGCCTTGCGATCAGTGGCGCGGGCAAGTACTGCCGGGTTATTATTGCTTCCTTCCTGACGACTGAAACACTATGACCACCACCACGGCTTACCAGCAAAAACTGTTGAACCCGGTGTTGATTGCCGGATGCATCATTATTCTGGTGAGCTTCGCGGTTCGGGCCTCCTTCGGCCTGTTTCAACTGCCCATTGCCCTGGAGTTTGCCTGGCCGCGCGAGTCGTTTTCCCTGGCGATAGCCATTCAGAACCTGTTCTGGGGCATTGGCCAGCCTATCTTCAGTGCCTTTGCCGAACGCTTTGGGGATCGCAAAGCGATCGTTGCCGGCGGCATCTGTTACATCATCGGGCTGGTGCTCTCGTCGTTTGCGGTCACGCCAGGCCAGCATCAATGGCTTGAGATACTGGTCGGATTCGGCATCGCCGGTACCGGTTTCGGGGTCATTCTGGCGGTGGTGGGGCGGGCGGCTTCCGACAAACACCGGTCGCTGACCCTGGGCATTGCCACGGCCGCGGGTTCGGCCGGCCAGATTGTGGGGCCCCCGGTGGTTCAGAGCCTGCTGGCCAACATGCCGTGGCAATCGGTGTTTGTCGCCTGCGCCGGCTTCATCGCGCTGTCCATGCTGGCGTTGTTGTTCCTGCGGGCACCGTTGCCCAAGAAGCCGACGGTCACGGAAGACAGCATGGGCACAGTATTAAAGCGCGCTGTTAAAGACCCCTCGTTTCTTCTTATTTTTATTGGCTTTTTCTCTTGCGGGTATCAGTTGGCATTCATTACCGCACATTTTCCCGCGTTTATCACCGAAATGTGCGGACCGCTGACGCCAGACAGCCTGATTCACACTCTGGGCGTGACCAGCCTTTCGGCCCTGGGCGCAGCGTCGATTGCGTTGATCGGCCTGTTTAACATCGGCGGCACTCTGCTGGCCGGCTGGCTGGGCAACCACTTTTCGCGCAAATACCTGCTGGCGACCATTTATGCATTGCGTACGGTCGTTGCTGCCGCGTTCATCATGCTGCCCATTACCCCGGAGTCGGTGGTGCTGTTCTCAATGGCAATGGGCAGTCTCTGGCTGGCCACCGTGCCACTGACTTCAGGCCTGGTGGCGCATATCTATGGGCTCCGCTACATGGGTACGCTCTATGGCCTGGTGTTCTTCTCACACCAGCTAGGTGGTTTTATGGGCGTGTGGCTGGGCGGCGCCATGTATGACATCCACAATAATTACACGCTGGTCTGGTGGATTGGTGTCGGTGTGGGTGCGTTGTCTGCAGTGGTTCACCTGCCGATCAAGGAGACGCCCTGGGCAGACCGGTCTCTGCGGCAACCGATCCTCTCTGGAGGAGCCTCTTGATGAGTAGACACCATCTCGTTGGTATTGCCGTCTTCGTTGCGTTCGGCGTTGCGATCAGCCTGGCGTTGAGCCGCAGCATTTACCAGGAGGAAACCCACGCAATCAACCTTGAATTCCGCGCCACCATAGATCGCCTCTCTTCAGCTGTTGAGCGAGAGGCGCTCCTGAACCTGGAAATTCTGTATGCCCTGAAGACGGCCGTGGTGCTGGTGCCTGAGATGAACTCTGTCAAGTTCCGCGCGCTTACCCAGAGCCTTCTGGAGCGATCGCCCGCCATTCAGGCGTTGGCCTGGGCGCCCTGGCTGCCCGCGGCTGACGCCGCGCGGTTTGAAGTGGCCATGCGCCGGGAGTTCGAAGAGTTTCGGCTGATGGAGATCAGCCCGGACGGCCTGCGACCCATTACGCGCCGGCCCTGGTATGTTCCGGTTCAGTACATCGAACCCATGGCCACCAATCGGGCTGCACTGGGCTTTGATCTCGCCAGTGAGGAGTCTCGGCGTCTGGCGCTGCTCCGGGCCCGGGATACCGGGACCATGGCCGCGACTGCTGGCATTCGCCTGGTGCAGGAAACCGATGATCAGACTGGCTTTCTGGTGTTTGCCCCGCTTTATGACGTCGGCCCCGGTGCCACAGGGCAAGACCGCCCAGGTGCACTGACCGGGTTCATCAATGGCGTTTTTCGGGTGGGGACCCTGGTTGAACAATCGATCGGCGCAGAGCTCTCGGACCAGTTCCTTTTTGAGATCCATGATGTGACGGACGAACGTCCCATCCTGATCTACCGTTCCGATTCGTCTGCGGATACCTCCCGGTGGCGACAGGATCAGCGCTATCAGGCCGGACGAGTTGACATAGGGGGGCGCTCGTGGCGGATGTCCGCGACACCGGCCACAGCCTTCATTTCGTCCCGTCGGAGTCTGTTGCCACCGCTGGTGGCGGCATCGGGCATCGTTCTGGTCGGCTCACTCGGGCTATATGTTGCGCTGAGCCTGCGCAGTAATGCCGCACTTCGAAAGACCAGAGATGAGCTGGAGGCCATTTCGCTGACCGACGGCCTCACCGGCGTTGCCAACCGGCGACACTTCGACGAGTGCCTTGACCGGGAATACCGGCTGGCAATCCGCAACGGCACTGCGCTGTCGCTGGTGATGATCGATATCGACTACTTCAAGCCGTTCAATGATCATTACGGCCACTTTGAGGGGGATCGATGCCTGAAAGAAGTTGCCCGCATTCTGAAGGAAACCGTCAATCGCCCGACCGATCTGGTGGCACGTTACGGTGGTGAGGAGTTCGCTCTGGTTCTGCCGGACACACCCAACCCGGTGGAGGTCGCCGAGAAGTGCCGGAAAGCGATTCAGGCGGCAGCCATAACTCACGAGCATGGCGTGGAGGCCGGGGTCGTCACTATCAGCCTGGGGTGTACGTCTGTGGTGGGTAGTGAGTCCGGGCACGACCTGAACCATCTGGTACAGACCGCTGATCTGGCGTTGTATACCGCCAAAGAGCAGGGCCGTAATCAGGTTCAGTTTCTGTCGGTGAAGGCCAGTCAGGAATAGGCGGCCCGGGGGTTGCGGGGATAATAGCGCTCCGGCAGGCGCTCAATGTGTGGGAAAAACCGCGTGTCCTTGTAGGGCATCTTCATGTAACCCGACACCCCCAGCCCGCTGATCTGGGCCACGGCCTCCAGAATTTCATCCAGCAGGGCCCGGAATTCCTGCTCCCGCTCCGGGTCCAGCAGCCGGTAATGGCTGTGTATCTTCAGGTGGCGGGGCAGGGCCTCGAAGATGATCATCCCGGTGTGGTGAATGCTGTTGAGGGTTTCCAGAGCGTGGATGATGGTGGCAGGCAGCACCAGAAATTCTTCCGGGTCAGGGCCGTCCTCGAAGTAGGAATGCACCCGGCTTTCGTCTTCCATCTCGGGCGCTGCGCTGACTTCGTAATGCAGAGTCATGCCCTGAGCCACAATGAAAGGCTGGTCTGGATCGTCCCGGTCAATGTGTAACGTGTTTCTGGCGTTGAACAGGCAGCTTTTGAAAATGCCTTTTCGGTAGATGGCCTGGGCCAGATACACCATGTTGTTGACCGCCTGCACAAAAGCGGATTTCAGAGCCGGGTCGTGCAGGTTCAGGGACGTGTCGATGTATACTCCTTCGGTTTCCCAGCGCACCGCCAGACCGCCTTCCACGGGGTAACGCCCCAACCGGCTGACCGCCGCCAGGAAGGCTTTCTCGGTATCGCCCATGCCCTGCATGAAGTTCTTGTAGTAACGGTCGAGCTGCACATCGTTGACGTCGTTCAGGGTTTCCGGCGCGCCTTCCTCCCGCAAGAATGCCTTACGCGAGCTGTACACCACGGTGTCGATGTCCTGGCCTGAGGCACGGACCCACACCGGCACCTGCTGGGTCGCTGGTGGTTCCGGCAGGTCGATCATCACGGTTCGTGCCATCCTTGGCATTTCCCTGAGAAAGTAGTCACCGGCGTTTCGGCGGGCCTGGGCATCCGGTGACAGCATGCCGTCCAGCATCCGGGCAAATTCCATGGGCAGGCCGAGCGCGGTGGCCGGAATCGCCTTATGGCCGAACCGGCAGGACTGGGCTGACGCTAGCGCGTACAGGGTGCCCGCCGCACCCTGCTCGTCAAATCGCGGGGAGGACAGGCCGCCGTTCAACTGGTCCTCGCCAATGAAGTAGACGTCCCCCAGCCGGGCATTGGTTTGCTGCAGGTTATCCGACATCAGTTCCATGACGTTGGACGAGATAAACTGCCCATTGGCGTCCAGTTGGGCAAACACCGATGAGCCCCAGTCGATCAGCGCAATGGTTTCGGTGGTGTCATCAAACACCAGGTTGGAGGGTTTGATGTCTCCGTGCACGATGGGCCGGCCAGCGCGACTGGTTTCGCACCGCAGGCTGCGCAGAATGTCCGCAAGCTGATCGGCGATGCGCAGAATCAATCGGGGTTTCAGTCGACCTTCGCACAGTGACACCTCCTCAAGATTGAGGCCGGCGGCCCGTTCCATCACCAGAATGGGCTGGTTGTTGGCCCGCTGGAAGGAAATCAGGCGGGGCACGTAGGGGTGTTCCACCTGCTCCAGAATGTAGGCTTCGTCTTCCAGCCGATCCTGCAGGTGGCGGGGCAGGTTGATCCGCGTAAACTTGAACACGTGCTCTGGCCCCCGGGCACCCGGCGTGGGCAGGCGCCCGGCAAACACGAAGCCATAGGCGCCTTTGCCGATCAGTTCGATATCCTCGTACCCCAGCTGCCGGAGCTGGTCCGCGCAGAGCGCAACCCAGTCCTTCAGCTTGCGGGCGTCGTCGTGGCTGAGCAGATAGATCGACTGCTCTTCCGGGATATAGAACTGCTGCAGCGGCCGGTCCTGAGCCATAACTTCCGGTCAGCCGAGGTGCAACAGCATGGATTGGGGGGCTTCCAGATACCCCTTCCAGGTGTTGCAGAACCGGGCAATGGTGCCGCCATCAATAATGCGGTGGTCACCGGCCCAGCTCACGGTGAGAATGGACCGCTCCACCACCTTGCCTTTGGCGTTGAAGCGGGGCAGTTTCTGTACCCGGCCAAGCGCCACGATGGCCACTTCCGGCGCATTGATGATCGGCGCCGCGTAGGTGCCGCCCAGAGCACCAATGTTGGAAACGGTAATGGTGCCGCCTTTCAGGTCATCCGGGCTGACGCGCCCGCCACGGGCCGCTTCGGTGAGCCGCGACACCTCCTCGGCGACCCCAAGCAGGGTCAGGCGGTCGACATTCTTGACGTTCGGCACCACCAGTCCGGCTTCGCCGTCCACTGCCATCCCGATGTTGACGTGGGGCAGGTAGTGAATCTCCGTGGCGTCGTCGTTCAGCCGGCTGTTCAGCACCGGGTAATCCCGGATGGCCAGGGCCATGGCTTTCATGAAAAACGGCATCAGCGTGAGCCGGTGGCCGCGGGCTTCCGCGTCGGGCTTGAGCTGCTCCCGCAGGGCCAGCAGGCCGGTCACATCGATGTCTTCGCTGTAGATGAAGTGGGGGATGGTGGTGGCCGACCGCACCATCGCCTTGGCCATGGCCGCTTTCATGCCTTTGATCGGCTCAACCCGGATCTCGGCCTGTTGCTGGCCCGTCCGGGTGTTGCTGACTGGAGGGGCTGTCCTGGCAAGGCTGGTTGAGTCATCGGGCGCCTCCACGTAGGCCAGCACGTCGGCTTTCAACACCCGGCCATCTTTTCCGGAGCCGGGTATGTCTGACAGATTTACACCATGTTCGCGCACCAGGCGGCGAACCGCGGGGCTTGCCGGAATTCGGGATCGTTCCGCCGAAGGTTCACGGCTGGCTGCGCTCTGGCGGGTGGAGTCGTTGTCTTGACTAACCGCCGCCAGTCCGGGCCCAGGTTCGGGCTTTGATTCGGGCGCTGAGGGCTGCTCGTTCTGGGTCTCAGCCGCCGAGTCGCCGTCTTCCAACAACGCAAACAGTGGCGCGTGCACTTTCGCAATCTCGCCTTCCTTGTAATACAGCCGCGTGACCTTGCCGCTGCTGGGGGCAGGTATTTCCACCAGCGCCTTGTCAGTCATCACTTCAACAACCGGCTGATCCTCTTCAATCACGTCGCCTTCGCTGACCAGCCATTTGACCAGCTCACACTCCACGATACCTTCGCCGATATCGGGCAGAATGAAATCACTCATGGTTCGTCTCCTGTCCTGATATCCGCCTAGAATTCCACGCTGGCCCTGATGGCGTCGTACACCTTCAGGTGATTGGGCAGGTGCTCTTTTTCCAGCACCAGGGGGAAGGGCGTATCCAGCCCGGTTACCCGCGCGATGGGCGATTCCAGATACAGGAAACAGCGTTCCTGTATGGTGGCAGCGATTTCCCCGGCAAAGCCGCCGGTCAGCGGGGCTTCGTGGGTGACCACCAGGCGACCGGTCTTGAACACCGAGCTGGCAACGGTATCGACGTCCCATGGCAGGATGGTGCGCAGATCGATCACCTCGCAGGAGATGCCTTCCTTCTCTGCCCGTTCCACGGCCTGATCAATGACCTCCATCTGGGCGCCCCAGCCCAGCACCGTCACGTCGGAACCTTCTTTGATGATCTCCGCTTCGCTCAGGGGTAGCTGATAGGCGTCGTCCGGAACTTCGCCCACTGAGGCGCGGTACAGACGCTTTGGCTCGAAAAACAGCACCGGGTTGGGGTCATGGATGGCCGCCAGCAGCAAGCCTTTGGCCTGATGCGGGTTACGCGGCACCACAATTTTCAGGCCCGGGGTGTGGGCGAAGTACGCCTCCGGCGACTGGGAATGATAAAGCCCGCCGGCGATGCCGCCGCCATAGGGTGCCCGGATGGTCAGGCCGCCTACGTTAAACAGATTGCCGGAGCGGTACCGGAACTTGGCGGACTCGTTCACGATCTGGTCGAACGCCGGGAAGATGTAGTCGGCAAACTGAATCTCTGCCACCGGGACATGGCCCTGGGCGGCGAGGCCGTTGGCAAACCCGATGATGCCTTGCTCCACCAGCGGGGTGTTGAAACAGCGATGCTTGCCGTATTTCTGCTGCAAATGGCTGGTGGCCCGGAAAACGCCGCCAAACACGCCGACGTCTTCGCCGAAACACAGCACTTTGTCGTTTTCCGCCATGGCGGTGTCCAGGGCGCTGTTGATGGCCTGGAGCATGTTCATTCTGGACATATCAGGCCTCCCTGTTCGCGTTGGTCTGGGTGTCTGTGGCGTGCTGCGCGCTCTTGGGGTATTCGTCGGGATACCGGCGGATGTGGGCTTTGAGTCCGACCAACTGGTCCGCCAGAGCGGGTGTCACGTCGGAATAGACATCGGTAATCAGGGTATCCAGCGCGGGAGGCGGGCGTTTCTGGGCCCGTTTCATGGTTTCAAGCACCTCTTTTCGCAGGCTTTCCTGCAGGGCTTTTTCGTCCTGCTCGGCCCACCATTTTTTACCTTCCAGCCACAGCCGCATCCGCAGGATGGGGTCTTTTTCCCGCCATACTG
>DASSWD010000090.1:0-4349 GCA_035705335.1 Marinobacter sp.
TTCAAATCCCTGAACTACATCCGCGGGCGCAGCTTCCAGCACAGCCTGATTATCATCGACGAATCCCAGAACCTGACCCCGCACCAGATCAAGACGATCATCACGCGAGCCGGCAACGGTTCGAAAGTGATCTGCCTGGGCAATCTGGCCCAGATTGACACGCCCTACCTGAGCCCCCTGAGCTCCGGCCTGACCTATATGACCGAGCGCTTCAAGGGCTTCCGCAACGGTGGCCACATCCACCTGCAGGGCGTACCGCGCTCGGTATTGGCGGAGTTCGCCGAAGCCAACCTCTGAGTCTGGCAGTTGAGGCCAATTGGTTTGGCCTCAACGGTCAATACAGTCTCCGGCCCCGCGGTATATCGTCTCTTGATATAAAAACATCAATAAAATCATTGAGAATTGCAGTATGGCCAAGGTGATCACCTCCGATATCCTGATCGCTGGCGGCGGGCTGGCTGGCATTGTCACCGCCCTCGAAGCCGTGCGCGCCGGACGGCGAGTCGCGATTGTTGACCGGGACACCCCGGAGCGGTTCGGCGGCCTGGCGATGTGGGCCTTCGGCGGCATGGCGCTGATCGACACCCCCCTGCAGCGGCGAATGAAGATTGCCGACTCCCCGGCACTGGCGCTGGCTGACTGGCTGCGCTTTGGTGAGCTGGACCCCAACGATGAATGGCCACTGCAGTGGGCAAAGTATTACGTGGAGAGCGTGCGCACCGAGGTGCATGACTGGCTGATCAACGAAGGCATCCGCTTCATGCCTGCGGTCAACTGGGTGGAACGGGGCCGGTTCGGCGATGGCAACCGCGTACCGCGTTACCACATTGTCTGGGGCACCGCCCGGGAGCTGATCCGCTGCATCGGCGGCGCGCTGAAAGACGCTGGCAGCGGCGGCCGGTTGAGCATCCATCATCAACACCGCATCACCGACCTGGACCATCAGGGCGGGCAGGTTCACGGCGCCGTGGCCATCAACGAGCAAACCGGCGAGGACGTCCGCTTTCAGGCCAGCACGGTGGTGTTGGCGATGGGCGGTATCAACGGCAGCCACAAGGAATGCCGTGCCAACTGGCCAAAGCACCGGAACCAGCCAGCCAGTATGCTGAACGGAGCGCATCCGTTCGCCGATGGCAAACTGCACCATTTCGCCGAAGAACATCTGGGCGCACGCATCACCCACGCCGGTGAGATGTGGAACTACGCCGCGGGCTTTCCGCACCCCTACCCCCACTTCCCGGGCCATGGTTTGTCGACCATTCCCTGCAAGTCGGCGCTCTGGCTCAACCACCGCGGTGAACGTATCGGTCCTGAGCCGCTGGTCACCGGCTTTGATACCCACTGGCTGTGCCAGCGGGTGGCGGAACAGGAGAAGCCCTGGACCTGGCACTTACTCAACCGGCGCATTGCCCTGAAAGAATTCGCCATTTCCGGCGCCGAACACAACGCCCGCATCCGAGACAAGCAGTTCCCGCTGTTTGTGAAAGAGCTGCTTCTGGGCAACAAGCCACTGGTCAATCAAATGCAGAGCGAGAGCCGTCATTTCCTGGTGGATGACACCCTCAAAGGTCTGGCCCGGAAAATGAACGCCCTCACCCGTTCCCTGGACATTGACCCGGCGACTCTGCAAGCCACCGCAGACGCCTTTGATGCTAATTTCAGCAAGGGCGACCAGCTCAACAACGACGCGCAGATCCGTATGATCCGCCACGCCCGCCAGTGGGGCCCGGACCGCTTGCGCACCTGCAAGCCGGCACCTCTGCAGAAGCCTGGCGCCGGCCCTTTTATCGCCATCCACATGCAACTGACCACCCGCAAAAGCCTGGGCGGGCTGCGCACCGATCTGCAAAGCCGGGTACTGAACGCCCGGGGCCAGCCCATCGATGGGCTTTACTGTGTGGGTGAGGCGGCCGGTTTTGGCGGTGGCGGCAGCCATGGCAAACGGTCGCTGGAAGGCACCTTCCTGCCGGGCTGCATCCTCACCGCACGGGCGGCGGCCCGGTCCATCATCTCCGGTCGCTAAGCCCCTCCAGTGACTGCCATCAAGAACAAGACCAACAACAGATTGAAAGAAAAAGGAGACCCCATGACCAACGGCGCTCAAGCCCTGATGAAAACCCTCGTGGATGCCGGCGTGGAGGTGTGCTTTACCAACCCGGGCACCAGTGAAATGCACTTTGTTGCGGCACTGGACAGCGAGCCGGGCATGCGGGCAGTGCTGGCGCTGTTTGAGGGCGTGGCCACCGGGGCCGCGGACGGCTACGCCCGCATGGCCGGCAAACCGGCGGCCACGCTCCTGCACCTGGGCTGCGGCCTGGGCAATGGCCTGGCCAATCTGCACAACGCCCGCAAGGGCAAGGTACCGGTGGTGAACATCGTCGGTGATCATGCCACCTACCATGTGCCCTACGACGCCCAGTTGCAGTCGGATATTGAGACCGTGGCCCGCAATGTTTCTCCTGGCTTTGTGCGCACCTCCGCCAGCACCGGCGCGCTGTGCCAGGATGCGGTGGACGCTATCACCGCCGCCCGCGGCCTGCCGGGCCAGGTGGCCACCCTGATTCTGCCAGCGGATGTATCCTGGGGCGAAGGCGGGGTGCCCTGCGCGCTGCCCGAGCCGCAACCGGCGCCGCTTGCCGACGAGGCCACAGTTCAGGCGACTGCCCAGGCCATCCAGGCCGGCGGCAAAACCGCGCTGCTACTGGGTGGCCATGCCCTCCGGGAACCGGCACTGCTGGCCGCCAGCCGCATCGCCGCCCACACCGGAGTGCACCTGTTTGCCGAAACCTTCCCCACCCGGATTGAACGCGGTGCCGGCCTGCCCGCGGTGGAGCGGATTGCCTACCTGGCCGAGCTGGCCAGCCTTCAGCTGTCAGAGTTTGACCAGTTGATTCTGGTGGACGCCAAAGCCCCGGTATCGTTTTTCGCCTACCCGGGCAAGGCCAGCTATCTGGTGCCGGAGCAATGCACCCTTCACACCCTGTCGACCCCGGAACAGGACGCCGCCGCCAGTCTGAACCGGCTTGCCTCTGCCCTGGGCGCAGGCAACACCCCACCAACGCTGCAACCGGCCCAGCGCCCCGGGCTGCCCAAAGGCAAACTGACCGCCGAGAAGGTCTGCCGGGCGTTAGGGGAACTGATGCCGGAAAACGCCATCGTGGTGGACGAGGCCATCACCTCCGGGTTGATGCTCAACGCCATGACCGCCGGCGCCCCGCGCCATGACCTGCTGACCCTGACCGGCGGCGCCATCGGCCAGGGCCTGCCCAATGCCGTTGGGGCAGCCATTGCCTGCCCGGATCGCCCTGTGGTGGCGCTGATTGGTGACGGCACCGCCATGTACACCCTTCAGGCCCTGTGGACCATGGCCCGTGAACACCTGAACGTGACCAGCATCATTTTCAACAACGCCTCCTATTCCATCCTCAATGTGGAGCTGGAGCGCGTCGGCGCGGAACAAGCCGGCGCTAAAGCCAAATCCCAGCTGGACCTGCACGGGCCGGTCCTGGATTTTGCCCGGCTGGCCGAGGGCATGGGTGTGCACGGTACGCGGGTCAGTACGGCAGAGGAGTTCATCAAGGCGATGAACTACGCGCTGGCCAACCCCGGCCCCCACCTGATTGAAGCGGTGGTGCCGGAATCGTTGAATGGCGTGAAGCGGAAGGTACTGCCGTGGCTGCTGCGCACCCTGCCCAGCCTGCCACGGTCGGTATCCAAGGCGCTGAAGAAGAAAATCGCGCCCTGAACCCGTTCAAAACGGCGGTTATACCCGGTAGCGACTGACCTCCCGGGACAGCTCACCCGCCACATTGGTCAGCCGCTGGGTCGCCTCGCCGGCCTGGCGGGTGCCCTGGGCGGTCTGCTCGGAGATCGCCACGATCTCGTGCACGTTCTGGTTGATGGTTTCGGACACGCTGGTCTGCTCTTCGGCGGCGCTGGCAATCTGGGTGTTCATGTCAGTGATGGTA
This sequence comes from Marinobacter sp., assembly GCA_035705335.1. Lineage (GTDB taxonomy): Bacteria > Pseudomonadota > Gammaproteobacteria > Pseudomonadales > Oleiphilaceae > Marinobacter. The sequence continues at coordinate 3,969 of DASSWD010000090.1, forward strand.
CCGACCGCCTGGGCGATGCGCTGCAGCGCCTCATCCACCTGACGGGTTTCCGCAACGGTGGCCTCACTGCGATCGCTGATCGCGCCAATCAGAGTAACCGCCTGGGCGGCGCCCTGTTGCAGCCGCTCAATGGTGGCCTGGATTTCCTGGGTGCTCTGCTGGGTGCGGCTGGCCAGGGTACGCACTTCGTCCGCCACCACTGCAAACCCGCGCCCGGCCTCACCGGCGCGGGCCGCTTCAATGGCGGCGTTCAGGGCCAGCAGGTTGGTCTGGTCGGCAATCGCGCGGATCACCTCCAGCACGCTGTCGATCTGCCGGGAATCAGTGCCAAGCTTCTCAATGACCCGTACGCCCTCTTCTACCTGAGAAGACAGGCCGCCA
>DASSWD010000091.1:0-17967 GCA_035705335.1 Marinobacter sp.
CATCAATTCCATGATCTACGTGTCCATGAACGTGGTGATCACCCTGCTGGTTGCGTTGCCGGCAGCCTACGCCTTCAGCCGCTACAAGTTCCTGGGTGACAAGCACCTGTTCTTCTGGTTGCTGAGTAACCGGATGGCGCCACCGGCGGTGTTCCTGCTGCCGTTCTTCCAGCTTTATTCGTCGATCGGACTGTTCGATACCCACATCGCGGTGGCCCTGGCGCACTGCCTGTTCAACGTTCCGCTGGCGGTATGGATTCTGGAAGGGTTCATGTCCGGGGTGCCACGTGAGTACGATGAAATGGCCTATATTGATGGCTACAGTTTTCCCAGGTTCTTCGTGAGGATCTTCCTGCCCATGATCCGCTCGGGCATTGGTGTGACGGCCTTCTTCGCCTTCATGTTCTCCTGGGTGGAACTGCTGTTGGCCCGTACCCTGACGTCTGTGGATGCCCAGCCCATTGGCGCGATCATGACCCGAACCGTCGGGGCCAGCGGGATAGACTGGGGGGTGCTGGCTGCTGCCGGCGTGCTGACCATCATTCCGGGGCTGCTGGTGATCTGGTTTGTTCGTAATCACGTGGCCAAGGGCTTTGCCCTGGGCCGGGTATAAGGGAGGAAGCGACATGAATATGATTGCGTGGATGAACTGGACACCGTCGGTCGCCATCTTCTTTGCCGTGATTGCCTGCATCCTGGCGGTAATGACGGTGTATGAGATTGTGTCACCATGTTCGGAAAGGAAAGGTTTTTTACCCATCGAGACCACCCGGGGCGACCGGCTTTTTATCGGATTGCTGTCGGCAGCCTATATTCATCTGACCTTTCTGGCGGTCAGTGATATTACCCTCTGGGTGGCGCTGGCCGTGTCAGTAGTCTGGCTTCTGGTGCTGTTGCGGTGGGGCTGATCCCGGTGGATGTTCGGAGCCTGACGGGTTCCGAACATCCGGGTAAAAAAACTGCTTAAAAGACTTGTAAAGATTTCGAAAACGAACTATTTTTTCAGTTATGATCGGAATCGATCAAAGTGGGTGCGAGCCCGGATCGATGCCGGTAACCGGATAGCGACAAGCGCGCTATAAACGCGGAGGCAGCTTGCCAACGCAGGTAGGCCTCTTCTAAAACAACATCAATGAGGTTGGATATGTTCAAGAACAATAACTATCCGAAAACCCTGCTGCTCAGCGCAGCCATTGGCGCGGCTGGTATGGGTATCAGCGCTCAGGCTTTGGCTGATCAGTACTCGGAAGCAGCCGAGAAGTGGGTAGACGAAGCGTTTCAGCGCTCAACCCTCACTCGGGAAGAGCAGTTGGCGGAGATGGAATGGTTCATCCAGGCGGCAGAGCCGTTTCGCGGCATGGAGATCAATGTAGTCTCTGAAACCATTGCTACCCATGAGTATGCGTCCAATGTACTGGCCAAGGCATTCTCCGAAATTACTGGAATCAAGCTGACTCATAACCTGATTCAGGAAGGGGATGTCATCGAGAAACTGCAAACCCAGATGCAGTCCGGGCGTAATATTTATGACGCCTACGTCAATGATTCCGATTTGATCGGTACGCACTTCCGTTATGGCAAGGTTGTGGCGGTAGAAGACATCATGAACGGTGCTGGCAAGGACCTTACGTTGCCGACACTGGATCTCGATGATTTTATTGGCCTGGACTTTACAACCGGTCCGGATGGCAAGCTGTATCAGTTACCCACGCAACAATTTGCGAACCTCTACTGGTTTCGTGCTGACTGGTTTGCCCGTGAAGACCTGAAAAACCAGTTCCGGGAAATATACGGATACGAACTGGGCGTTCCGGTTAACTGGTCGGCCTACGAAGACATTGCTGAATTTTTTACCGTTCACGTCAAGGAAATTGACGGCGAGCGTGTCTATGGCCACATGGACTATGGCAAGAAAGATCCCTCTCTGGGCTGGCGGTTCACCGATGCATGGTTCTCGATGGCCGGGGCAGGCGACAAGGGTCTGCCCAATGGTTTGCCGGTGGATGAGTGGGGTATTCGGGTAGAGGAGTGTCACCCGGTCGGTTCCAGTGTTAGCCGGGGTGGCGCAACCAATGGTCCCGCTGCAGTGTACGCCACAGAAAAATATGTGGAGTGGCTTGAGAAATATGCACCGCCTGAAGCACAGGGCATGACCTTCTCAGAGGCTGGCCCGGTGCCGGCGCAAGGTAACATTGCCCAGCAAATCTTCTGGTACACGGCGTTTACCGCCAGCATGATCAAGGATGGACTGCCTGTCGTGAATGAAGATGGCACGCCGAAGTGGAGAATGGCACCGTCTCCCCGTGGGCCGTACTGGGAGGAAGGCATGAAGTTGGGTTATCAGGACGTGGGATCCTGGACCTTCATGGAATCCACCCCTGAAAAACGCCGTCTGGCAGCCTGGCTGTATGCGCAGTTTACAGTTTCCAAAACGGTATCACTGGAGAAAACCATTGCTGGCCTCACTCCGATTCGCGAATCAGACATCGAGTCTGACGTGATGACTGAGATGGCGCCCAAGCTGGGTGGACTGGTTGAGTTCTATCGCAGCCCGGCCCGCGTTCAATGGTCACCGACAGGAACCAACGTTCCGGACTACCCGAAGCTGGCCCAACTCTGGTGGCAGTATATTGCCAGAGCTGCGAGTGGCGAAGCGACTGCTCAGGAAGCCCTGGATGGACTTGCCGAGGCTCAGGATCGGATCATGGAGCGCCTCGAGCGGGCAAATGTCCAGCCTGTCTGTGGTCCCAAGCTTAACGAGCCTCGTGATCCACAGTACTGGCTTGATCAGCCCGGCGCTCCGAAGCCCAAGCTGGAAAACGAAAAACCTCAGGGCGTTACCGTAGCCTATGAAGAGTTGTTGAAGAACTGGGAGCAGGCCGACTAAGGCCGGTTCCTGATGAGCAAGGCCTGTCGCAGCGACACTCTCCGCTTGCGGCAGGCTGAGCACCGTTGTCACGGTGGGTTTTGGCCGGTTGCTTATTGATCCCCCCCTTTTCAAGCATTTCAAGGTAGCCCCCTCCCCGGGGTGACCCTGCCGGCCCTTTTTCACCGTTTATTGACCGTCAGCGCCCGCTGACGGAGGGGTGAATAACAATGAATAGAATGTCCCTGGTTACCCGGCTATACGTCGGCTTTGGTTTGCTGTGCCTGATCATGGCGTTACTCGGCGGCTTTAACCTGAAGGTGCTGTCGGCATTTTCCACCAAAACCCAACAACTGACATCGGACGTCTTTCCACTGTACGAGCGCATTCAGGCGCTTGAAACCCTCCGCTCCCAGACCGGCATTCTCGCCCTTGCGCTGGTTTCGGCGGAAAGCGAGTCGCAATTGAAGCGGGAACGGCAGGCATTGCTGGCGCGCGTGCAGGCCATGCAGGATGAGCTGACGAAAATCAACACCGAATCATTGCCACCGAAGCTGGCCTCAGTGGCAGGGTTCCGGTCGACAGCCAGCGAACGACTGTTGGCTCTCAAAGCGTCGATTGAAGCATTGGCAGGCCTCAAGGTGTCGATCCTCTCGGTAACCAGCGCGGTAGAGGAAGGTCTGGAATCGTTTCTGGCCAATAACGCGGAAATGAAGCGGCTGCTGGTGCGCGAAGGCACGGAGCCTGCCGGGCGTGATATTTACCTACGTGAACTTTTCAATACGGTTATGGAGGGCATGACCACCATGGAGTTGCTGGTCATGCAGATGGTCAGTACCGACGACGCCGAGCGCCTGACCGCCATTGTCGAGAACCTGCGGTTTAACACCGTCAACATTGAGCAGGACATGAGCGCGCTGGTGGAGGAAGTCCCCAGACTGGGGGGCTTGCCCGCGCTGATGGATTCGTTTCTGGCCTCGATCAACCAGGACGATGGCATCATCAGCCAGTATTCCGGATTCCGGCAAGGCACGTTGGCGCTGGACCAGCGGATCGCCGTCATGGAATCGAACCTGCAGGCACTGGCATCCGACCTGGAACAACTGGGGGCCAGGGTATCCAGGGTGGCCTCCGAGACCGTGGAAAGCCTGGATGCCTCGGCCCAGACTGCGGTACAACTTGTGATTGTGCTGTTGCCGGCGCTGGTGGTGTTCGCTGCCCTGGTGTCGTTTGTGTTGGGGCGGATGATCAGCCGTCCGTTGCAACAGACCCAGGCGCATCTGGCAACGATGGCCAGCGGTGACTATACCGTAGCCCCGGATTTCAGGGCGTCCGGCGAGTTTATCGGCTTGAAGGCATCGCTGGCGCGATTGACCGACGCCATGGGCACGGTGATCCGAAGCCTCCAGCAGGCCGGTACCGACATCTCGGTGATTGCCACAGATAATTCCCGGTTCGCCCGGAACTTCAAGGACCGCACCCGCCGCCAGTCCGATGACCTTTCGACCATTGCGGCGGCGATGACCGAAATGGAGGCATCCGCCCGGGAAGTGGCCGACTCGGTGCGTGTCACCCATGAACGGGTTGGCGAGGTAAACCGGCAGGTCGCGGATAACCAGGCGGCGGCAGAGCGGGGCATGGCCAGCGTGGCCGCCCTGCAAACCGACACCGAGCGCACGGCCGCCAAGCTCCGGAAGCTGGAGCAGGCGTCGCTCGACATCGGGCGCATTACCGCTGCCATTGACGAGATTGCCAACCAGACCAACCTTCTGGCCCTGAATGCGGCCATTGAATCGGCCAGGGCGGGCGAGGCCGGCCGCGGGTTTGCCGTGGTCGCCGATGAGGTTCGCGGACTCGCCCAGAAAACCACCAACAGCACCGACACCATTCGTGAACTGGTGGAAGGCCTCCAGCGGGAAGCTGCCGATACGGTGGTCTCCATGGACGTCAGTTTCGAGCGGCTGACCTCAGTGCGGGAGGTAATGGAGAGCGTGTCGGGCGGGGCTGTATGTATTCGCGAGGCCATGGAGCAGATTCATCAGGGTGCCGAGGGTATCCGGAACGGTATGGACGAACAGGAGCGTGTCAGCCAGTCGGTGGCGCAGCAGGTCAATGAGATCAGCAGTGCCGCGACCGCGAACCTGGAAAGTATCGATGATCTGGTTGCCACCGGCGAGCGCCTGGAGACGTCGGTCAGACACATCGAATCCCTGACCCGACAGTTCCGGGTCAACTGAGGCCACCCCGCCACAGATCTGCGTTGGTTGATATAACGAATCGATCTGTTGTGGGGTTCTTTTTGGCTTGTATATGTTCGTTTACGAATATTATTATGATTTCAGTGTTCGTAAAGAAAGGCATAAAGATCAATTAAAGTTCGCAAACACATGATTGAGGACAGGAAAGGTGCCATGCAACACATAACAGCGATCTCTGCCCGGGAAATTCTGGACTCCCGGGGGTTCCCCACAGTGGAAGTGGACGTCGAACTGCGCAATGGCGTGATTGGCCGGGGCCGTGTGCCGTCCGGCGCTTCCACCGGGTCCCGGGAGGCGCTCGAAAAGCGTGATGGCGACCAGTCCCGGTACGCGGGCAAGGGCGTTCTGGGTGCCGTTGGCGCGGTCAACAACCGCATCGCACCGGCGCTGATTGGCGAGTCGGTGCTTGACCAACTGGTGCTTGACCGGAAAATGTGCGATCTCGATGGCACTCCGAACAAATCCGAACTCGGTGCCAATGCCATTCTGGCCGTGTCCCTGGCGCTGGCCAACGCCGCCGCCCATTACCGTCAGCAGCCGCTGTATCGCTATCTGGCTGACCTGTATGGTTGCTCGTCACCCAGCATTCTGCCGGTGCCAATGATGAACATCATCAACGGTGGTGCCCACGCCGACAACACCGTGGATATCCAGGAATTCATGATTCAGCCGGTGGGTGCACCCAGCTACGCCGACGCGCTGCGCATGGGGGCTGAGACCTTCCAAGCCCTGAAGGCGCTTCTGAAAAGGCGCGGTCTGTCGACTTCCGTCGGCGATGAGGGTGGTTTTGCGCCCGATCTGTCGTCCAGTGAGCAGGCCCTTGACCTGATTCTGGAAGCGATTGAAAAAGCCGGCTACCGGCCGGGAACCGATATGGTGCTGGCACTGGATTGCGCGGCCTCTGAATTTTACAACGACGGCGAATATCATTTGAAAGGCGCCGGCCGGCGGTTTGACTCCGAGGGCTTTGCGGATTACCTGTTGTCGCTGGCCCGTCACTACCCGATTGCCTCCATTGAAGACGGCATGGATGAGAGCGACTGGGTGGGTTGGAAGCTGCTCACCGACAAGCTTGGGGACCGTGTGCAGTTGGTGGGCGATGACCTGTTCGTCACCAACACGGCGATTCTGGCGGAGGGTATCAAGCAGCAGATCGCCAATTCGATCCTGATCAAGTTCAACCAGATCGGCACCCTGACCGAGACCCTGGACGCCATCGGTATGGCCCAGGACGCCGGTTACACCACGATCATTTCCCATCGCAGTGGTGAAACCGAAGATACGTTTATCTCTGACCTGGCTGTGGCCACCCGTTCGGGCCAGATCAAGACCGGCTCGCTGTGCCGGTCTGACCGGGTGGCCAAATACAACCGTCTGCTCTGGATCGAGCAGGATCTCGGCTCCCACGCGTTCTATCCGGGGGTCGGTGCCATCCGTTGCGCACTGGATGCCTGATGCCCTGTCAACTCACGGGAGACAAGACATGAGAAAACCGATACTGATTGGTAACTGGAAGATGAACGGCAGCCTTCAGGCCAACCAGGCCTTGATGGTGCGGTTGCTGCCGCGGTTGCGGTTGTTCCGGAAAGGCATCGACCTGGCGGTTTGCCCGCCGTCCCCGTACCTGTTCCAGGTGCGGGACCTGCTGGGCTACACCGGCGTCATGCTCGGTGCGCAGAATGCCGCGGGCTATGTGTCGGGCGCCTATACCGGTGAGAACAGCGCCACCATGTTGCAGGAGATGGGCTGTCGCTACGTTATCGTAGGCCATTCGGAACGACGCTCGCTGTTTCATGAAACCAGCCAGGACGTCGCTGCACGATTCCGCTCAGTGCTGTCGGCCGGTATGACGCCGATTCTGTGCGTGGGCGAGACCCTGGCCGAACGTGAAGCCGGGTTGACCAGCGTGGTCATCGGGCAGCAGTTACAGGCGGTGATTGACGAGGTGGGCATTGCCGCCATGGCCGGTGCTGTGGTGGCCTACGAGCCAGTCTGGGCAATCGGCACTGGCGAGACCGCAACCCCGGAGCAGATTTCCGAGGTGCACCAGTCGATCCGGGCGCTGGTGTCGTCCTGCGCCCCGGATGATCCCGGTGATGTCGGTCAGGCGCTGCGTATTGTCTACGGTGGCAGCGTCAAACCCGCCAACGCCTATGACATTTTCAGTCTGGCGGATGTCGACGGTGGACTGATTGGCGGCGCCTCGCTGCACGCGGATGAATTCGGATCCATTGCGGCGGCCCTGGCGGAGGTCTCCGACGTTACCGGTGAGGCGTGCATGACCTGAACGGATAACCGGTTCTGACACAGATCTGCGCCATCAGGCAACCCGGTGGCCACGGATGGCCTCCAGCAGGGCAAACCAGAGCGGGCGCGGGAGATCGGCCTGGCAGCCTTTGAGGGCCGACTCGATCCGGCTGTCCCGAACACTGCCCAGGACGGGTACCGGGGAGCCGGGAATCGCCGCCAGCCAGGCGATGGCCAGCCCGGTTTCGTCCAGTCCGGTCTGTTGGTGGGCCTGTTCGAGCAGGGCGTCCGGAAAGGCGTTCGCCAGCGCACCACCACCGAGCGGCGACCAGGCCAGCCATCTCAGGTTGTCCGAGAGCGAGGCCTCCAGCGTGCCATCGAACAGCGGTGTGCTGTGGCTCACGGACAGTTCACTCTGGTTGCACACCAGCGGCAGCCGGGTGTTCTTTTGCAGCCAGCGCCACTGCTCCGGCAGAAAATTGGAGACCCCGATGTGGTGAACCTTGCCCGCCTCGACCGCATTCTCAAGCGCCCGGACCACCGATTCCACCGCCATCAGCGGGTCGGGCCGGTGGATCAGGAAGGTGTCGATCCGGTCAACCTGCAATCGCCCCAGCGCCGAATCGATGGCTGCGGACACATGCCCGCCCTCGGCGCAATAGTGTTTGCTTCGCCAGACGCTGGTGTCCTGGTGGCCATGCACAATCCCGGTCTTGGTGATGACCTTCAGCCGGTGCTTAAGCCCGGGGCGGCTGGCCAGTGCCTGGCCAAACAGGCGTTCACACTCGGTATCGCCATAGATGTCGGCGTGGTCAAATACCGACAGCCCCCGGTCGAGCTGGCGTTCAATCCAGTCGGCCAGAGCAGCTGGTGAATGCAGGTCCGGGTGATCCAGCAGGCGCATCATGCCCAGGATCAGTGGGGTATCCGGCAAGTAGGGTTCGGCAGTCAAAACGAGTCACTCCCGAAAGCGATCACCACACGGTCGTCGCCATGCTGGCGTGAAAAAACATAGGGCTGGTGGCTAAGGCGCTGATGCACACCGGCGCCGATGGCCGGATGGCGTTCCCGGAACTGGCCGAGGGTTTGCCAGTGTTCCAGCACGTCTGCCGCGGCTCCGGATTCAATCGCCTCCCAGTTCATCGCTGAACGGGTGCCCTGGTGCGGGTCTGACCCCGTCGGGCCGAAGGCGCGCCCGGACTCGTCCCCGTAGAACACCTGAACCGCGCCCGGTGCAAGCATCAGGGCGCCGGCCACCCGTTTCTGTAATACCGGGTCGTTGCCGGCGATGCGGCTGAACAGGTTGGTGTCGTGGGATGAGATGTAGCTTAACACGTTAAACGGTTGCTCTCCGTTCAGGCGTTCGGCGTACTCGGCGTACACGGATTCCATGGCCGACAGGCAGCGGGCACCGGCGGCGGCTTCTTCCTGGAAGTCGAAATTGATCACCGCATCAAAGCCGGCGTCGAAGTAGCCGGTGCGTTCGACGGAATGGGGAAATACCTCGGCTACCATCCAGAAATCGTCGGCGGGCAGGGCACTGCCCGGGTTGCGGCGGCGGTAGTCGTCCAGGGCTGCCTGGGCTTCCTGTTTGAGCTGGCGCCAGGCCTCGGGCTCAACGTGTTTGGCGGTATCCACCCGGAACCCGTCCACGCCAAATTCCCGCACCCAGTCGGTCAGCCAGGTGATCAGATAATCCCGCACCGTGGCGTTGTCCAGCGTTGTTGCCCGGGTATCGGACTTGTTGGCCAGGAAGTCAGGCAGGGCGACTGGTTGCTTACTCTCGGTCTTGAAGTCCGGCAGGAACGCCAGGGAGCCGCGCACCGGGTCGACCGAGGCGTTTGGTGGCGTATCGTAGTCGGCAATGCCCGCCCGCACCCAGTCTTTGCCCCACCAGTGGCGCCAGTCCGGATGATCGTAGTCGATAAACGCGTGATAGGCGTGGTAGTTCTCCCAGGACTCTGGCTGCCAGTCGCCCCATTGCTCAGGGAGATGTTTCTCGAAACCCTCGTAGAGGCTGCCAAAACCAAAGGTCTGCATATCCTGCAGGGTGCTGTAACCGGGGTGATTCATCACCACATCCATCACCACCCGGATGCCGCGCTTGTGAGCTTCCTGAACGAGGGTGCGGAACTCGTCCCGGGTGCCGAAATTGGCGTCCGGGACGGTGAAGTCGAGGGCGTAGTACCCGTGGTAGCCGTAGTGCTGGAAATCACCGCGGTCGCCACCGCCCACCCAGCCGTGAATCTGCTCGAAGGGCGGGGTGATCCACAAGGCATTGATGCCCAGGCGTTCCAGGTAATCCAGTTTGTTGGTCAGGCCGGCAAAATCGCCCCCGTGAAAGGTGCCGATCTCGTCTTTGCCATCGCGGCTGCGTCCGTAATTCGTGTCGTTGCCGGCGTTGCCGTTGGCGAAACGGTCGGTGACCGCGAAATAGACCGTGGCACCGCCCCACTGAAACGACGCCTCGTGGGTATCGGCGGCTTCCAGCAGTACCAGGCCCTCAGCTGCGGCCCCTGGCGCCAGAGTGACGGAACCGTCACGGACAATCGCCGTCTGACCGGTGTAAAAATCCCGGACGGTCTCACCGTCGGCAAAGATGTCGCCCACAGGAATGGTCATTTCGCGGGTGCTTGCCTTGCAGAACCGGTCGGCGGGAGTGCCGGTCGTTGGCGGGCCGGCCACGATGGGTGCTGTGCCGGCCGGCTGGCTTGCACAGCCGGTAACCAGCCATGCTGAGAGCACAGCCGCTGAGAGAGTCGCGGGTTGGAAAGAGGCGTTCATGAGGTCGCTCCGGTCGGTTTTCCTTATTGTCAGGGTGATCAAACCAGACTGGCCCCCGTTCGGGTAGACGGAATTTTCTACGCCTGCCTACTCCCCCACGCTACGCCTCGGTGAATGATATAAGGGGTGATGCTTATTACACGGAATTGCAACAGAGTTTGGATACCCGCAAAAGTACCCTTTGCGTCAATCCCGGCCAGGCAGCCTCCGGGCAGGCCGGACAAAAACAAGAAGGCAGCATTACACAGAGGAAGAACCTGATGAATCGTCGCACTTTTATTCGCAGTACCCTGGCCGCCTCCATTATGGCCGCCTCTATGGGTGGCACCATGCCGGCACACGCCGAGATCGAAGAAGGCAAGCTGGTGGTCTGGATCAACGGTGACAAGGGCTATAACGGTCTCCAGGAAGTCGGTGACTGGTTTACCCAGGAAACCGGTATTCCCGTAGAAGTGGCCCACCCGGACAGCGCCACCGATAAATTTCAGCAGTCAGCCGCCACCGGCAACGGGCCTGACATCTTTATCTGGGCACACGATCGGTTTGGTGAGTGGGCGCAGAGCGGCATCATCACGGAAATCAAACCGTCCCAGCGTATCCTCGATGCCAACTACGATTTCACCTGGGACGCCGTCACCGTGGATGGCAAGATCTACGGGTACCCGATGGCGGTGGAATCCATCGGCCTGATCTACAACAAGGACCTGCTGCCAGAGCCGCCCACGGCGTTTGAAGACATCCCTGCCGTGCACCAGAAGCTGGCGGAAGAGGGTAAGCGCGCCATTCTGTGGGACTACAACAACACCTACTTTACCTGGCCGATGCTGGCGGCCGCGGGTGGATATATTTTCGGTGAAAACGACGACGGCACGGTGAATGTCAAAGATACAGGCGTGAATAATGAAGGGGCGGTGAAGGGTGCCAGTATGCTGTTGCGGCTGATCGAGGAGGGCGTGATGCCCCGTGGAGCAGATTACGCGGCCATGGAATCCAGTTTCAACAAAGGCGAGACCGCCATGATGATCAATGGTCCCTGGGCCTGGGCCAATGCTCGCACGAGTGGAATCAACTTCGGTGTAACCACGCTCCCAACCGTCGACGGCCAGCCCAGTAAGCCGATGGTGGGTGTGATGGCCGCCACCCTGAACTCCGCCAGTCCCAACCGCGATCTGGCTGTGGAGTTTCTCGAGAACTACGCGCTGTCGGTAAAAGGGCTGAAAATGGTCAATGACGATGTCCCTCTGGGCGCTGTGGCAAACAAAGCCCTGATGGAGGAGCTCTCATCTGATCCGAACATCCGGGCAACCTTCGAAAACGCCCAACTGGGCCAGCCTATGCCGAACGTGCCCGAGATGGGCGCTTTCTGGTCGGCGATGGCGCCGGCCCTGCAGAACATCACCTCTGGCCGCCAGTCGGTGGAAGATGCCCTGAACGCTGCGGCGCAGCGCATTACCCGGTAAGCCTGGGTGTCAGGGCGGTGTTGGCTACCACCAGCACCGCCCCTCCGATGAGCTCAAGAAAACCCACCGCTGTCTTACCGGCCGCGGTACCCGATCGGGCTGACTACAATGATAACCCAAACCCTGTCCCTCTCCGAAATTGAAAGCAGACGTCCCATGTTCCGAGTATTTCTTAAGTGGAGTGCCCTGGCGGCGATTGTCGCGGCCTCACTCTATCTGATCCTGGCCCTCTACGTTCAGCGTGAGTTTGTGTTTGCCATGCTGTTCCTGGTGCTGACCGCCTCGGCTGTGGCGGTCTTCGCCAGCAAGCGGCTTTACGCGCATCGGTACATTTTCCCGGCCATTGCGGGCATGGGGCTGTTTGTGATTTTCCCGCTGATGTACACCGTGGGCATCGGCTTTACCAACTACAGCGCCAGCAATCTGCTGAGCTTTGAGCGGGTGCAGGACAATCTGCTCAGCCGAACCTATCGGTCCGAGGCAGTACGCTACAATTTCAGCGCCTACCAGACCGACCAGGGCTACGTGCTGTATCTCGAAGGTCGGCATCAGGCGTTGGCGACTCCCCCGATTGATCTGGCCGGTGGCGAAACCCGGGCACCGGTGTTCCCCGTTGAACAGGAGCCGGCCGGCGAGCCGCTGGCCATCCGCGACATCATCCAGATTCGTGATCAGCTCTCAGCACTGACTCTGGTGACCGATGACAACCGGGAACTGAGCCAGGCAAGCCTGCGCTCGTTTGCAGCCATTCATCCCCAGTTCACGCTGCATGAAAACGGCACCCTGACTGACAATCAGTCTGGTGAAATCTATTTCCCCAACCACGAGCAGGGGTTCTACATCAGCGGCGACGGCGAGAAACTCGCGCCGGGCTGGACCGTCAACATCGGTTGGGACAACTATCTGAAAGTGGTCACCGACCCGAGTATTCGCGGCCCCTTCATTCAGATATTCATCTGGACGCTGCTGTTTGCCCTGTCCACGGTGATCTTCACCTTGGCCCTTGGCCTGGTGCTGGCCAACCTGCTGCAGTGGGACCAGATTCGCGGCAAGGGCTTCTACCGCACCATGCTGATTCTGCCGTATGCAGTGCCGGCGTTTATCTCCATCCTGGTGTTCAAGGGCCTGTTCAACCAGAACTTTGGTGAGATCAACCTGGTGCTGGAAAACCTGTTCGGCATTCGCCCGGACTGGTTCAGCGACCCGGCTCTGGCCCGGACGATGATCCTGATTGTGAATACCTGGCTGGGCTACCCCTACATGATGCTGCTGTGCATGGGCCTGTTGCAGTCGATCCCGCGGGATCTGTACGAGGCATCGGCGATGGACGGCGCCGGGCCAGTCAGCAACCTGTTCAACATCACGCTGCCGCTGATGATCAAGCCACTGATGCCCCTGCTGATTGCCAGCTTTGCCTTCAACTTCAACAACTTTGTACTGATTGCGTTGTTGACCGGCGGTGCTCCGGACATTATCGGAGCCAGCACCCCCGCGGGTACCACCGACCTGCTGGTGAGCTACACCTACCGCATTGCCTTCCAGGATTCCGGCCAGAACTTCGGCCTGGCGGCGGCGATTGCCACGGTGATCTTCCTGGTGGTGGGCGCGTTGTCGCTGATCAATCTGAAACTGTCCAAAGTCAAGGTGTAAGGAGCTGACGATGGCAATGGTTCAACCCCGCTCCACCCGGTACCGCGTGCTGGCGTCCCATCTGGGGATGCTGGCGTTCATCGCGATTATTCTGTTCCCGCTGTTGATGGTGATCTCCATTTCCTTCCGCAGCGGTAATTTTGCATCCGGCAGCCTGCTGCCAGAAAACCCCTCGCTGGAACACTGGTATCTGGCCCTGGGCATTCCTTACACCGGTGAGGACGGCGTGACTACCCAGCCGCCATTCCCGGTGCTGCTGTGGCTGTGGAACTCCATCAAGGTGGCGGTGATTTCGTCCATCCTGATCCTCGCGCTGTCCACCACCAGTGCCTACGCCTTCGCGCGCATGCGCTTTGCCGGTAAAGGCACGATGCTCAAATCCATGCTGATCTTCCAGATGTTTCCACCGGTGCTGTCACTGGTGGCGCTGTACGCGCTGTTTGATCAGATCGGCAACCATGTCAGCTGGCTGGGGCTGAACACCCACGGTGCTGTGATTGTGGCGTCCCTGGGCGGTATGGCTCTGCACATCTGGACCATCAAGGGCTATTTCGATTCCATCGACCGTTCCCTGGAAGAGGCGGCGATCGTGGACGGTGCCACCACCTGGCAGGCGTTCCGGTACATTCTGCTGCCGCTGTCGGTGCCGATTCTTGTCGTGGTGTTCATCCTTGCGTTCATCATGACGATTATGGAATACCCGATGGCCTCGGTGCTTCTGGTGGATACCGACAAGCTGACCCTGGCGGTGGGCGCCCAGCAGTACCTGTACGAGCAGAACTACCTGTGGGGTGATTTTGCCGCGGCGGCGGTGCTGTCTGGCCTGCCGATTACCCTGGTGTTCCTGTACTGCCAGAAGTGGATTGTCGGCGGCCTGACCGCCGGTGGCGTCAAGGGTTGATGCCGCTTTAATTTCCCGGGGTGCAAGCCCCGTACCCTTCGCGCTGCGACGGAAGATCCCGCGCAGCCGATTCCGCGACTCCTGCGTCTTCCAGCGTTCCCTTTCGCGACCCGGTCAGCATCATTCCCCCCCAGCTGACCGGGATTTTTTTCTCCGCTCGACTGTGCCTTTGTTTCAGGTGTCCACCGCCCGCACACCGGTCTGGGTAGCCCCTTCAAAACACGCCGTGAATCCCCCTCCGGGGCCCGGCCCACAATCACAGATTGCGGTCGCTCGTCTGTCGCATGAAGCTTCGCTTCATAACCGCTCGGCCGAGCCCATGTACGCTCGGCTCCGCCATCCATGACTCCGCACGGTTTTGCAGGGGCTACCCAGACCGATGCGCTCATCTGGCAGATTGCTGTTAACAGCGATCGTTAAAAAGGGATTCCCATGCGGGTGTGCGGCCGGCGATCTTTGAGTTTTTCGGGAGTGGAGCAAAAAAAAGGCCGGTACGTGACAACCGGCCATAAAAAGATCCCATTGAGGGATGACAGATAGCAAATCAAATGGGCCTGCTTGGAGCAGGCCCGGGAGCGGTCAACGCGACTCAGAAGTCGACGCAGGGTTCCTTGAACAACCGGGGGCAGGCACTGCCGTCCTGGCGGAACAGGTGGCACTTGTCGGCGTTCAGGCCGAGGGTCATGCGGGCGCCTTCCTGAATCGGGTTGCCGCCGTCGGTGCGCATGGTGATCACGCCGTCCACGTTGTTTACGTCCAGGTGTACCAGGGTCTGGTAGCCCAGGCGCTCCACCACATGTACTTCGCCTTCGAGGTACATGTCGGCTTCCTCGTTTTCCCGCAGGTGTTCGGGGCGGATGCCGAGGGTAACCGTCTCGCCTTCGCTCAGGCCGTTGCCGTTCACCGGCAGGGCCAGGCGATGGTCACCCGGGAACACCACGGTCACCGACTGGCTGCTGGCTTCGGCCACCGTGCAGTCGATGAAGTTCATTTTCGGCGAACCGATAAAACCGGCGACGAATTTGGTGGCCGGGTAGTGATACAGCTCCATGGGCTTGCCCACCTGAGCAATGGCACCGTTGTCCAGGGCGACGATCTTGTCGGCCATGGTCATGGCCTCCACCTGATCGTGGGTGACGTAGATCATCGTGGCGTCCAGCCGCTTGTGCAGGCGGGAGATCTCGATGCGCATCTGCACCCGCAGGGAGGCGTCGAGGTTCGATAACGGCTCGTCAAACAGGAACACCGCCGGCTCGCGCACGATGGTGCGGCCGATGGCCACGCGCTGGCGCTGGCCACCCGAGAGATCCTTGGGCTTGCGCTCCAGCAAGGGGTCCAGTTGCAGCAGCTTGGCGGCAGCCTGCACCCGGCGGTTGATCTCGTCCTTGTGGGTTTTGGCGAGCTTCAGGCCAAACGCCATGTTCTCCGCCACGTTCATGTGCGGGTACAGGGCGTAGGACTGGAACACCATGCCCACTTCCCGGTCCTTCGGCGGCAGGTCGTTGACCTTGTCGTTGCCGATATACATCTCGCCGGAGGTGATGTCCTCCAGCCCGGCAATCATGCGCAGCAGGGTGGATTTGCCGCAGCCCGAGGGGCCGACAAACACCACAAACTCGCCGTGCTGGATGTCCAGGTTCACGTTGCGGGTGACCTGGGTGTCGTCGTAGCTCTTACAGATATTGCGTAGGGTTACACTGGCCATAACGTCTATCTTCTTGTTTGAGAGTCCGCCATCAGAGCCGGCCGATGCCGACACCCCAGGGCTCCAGATGCAGTTTTTTACCCTGCCAGTCCGCCGCGACGAAGTCCGGCGCATCAGTCACCGGCGTTGCCGGTGCAGGCAGGGTCACGGTGGCCTTGTGATTGCTCAGGTTGAGGGCAACCAGCAGGGTCTCACCGTCGTGTTCACGGGTGAATACCAGGGTATCTTTCGGGCTCTTCAGGAACTCGATGTCGCCCTCGAGCAGCACCGGCTGGGTCTTGCGCCAGCCCAGAAACGCCCGGTAGGCGGCCAGAACGGAATTCTCCTCGTCGTGCTGGATGGCCACCGCCGCGTTGACGTGTTCATCATACACCGGCAGCCAGGGGCGCGATTCCGAGAAGCCGCCGTGGGCCTGCTTCGGGTGCCAGACCATCGGGGTGCGGCAGCCATCCCGGCCCTTGTATTCCGGCCAGAAGGTGATGCCGTAAGGATCGACCAGATCCTCGAAGCGCAGTTCCGCTTCGGTCAGCCCCAGTTCCTCGCCCTGATAGATGCAAACGCTGCCCCGCAGGGTCAGCAGCATGGCCATGTAGGTTTTCAGGGCCTGTTCGGAAGTGACGTTCCAGCGGGTGGCCACGCGGGCCACGTCGTGGTTGCCAATGGCCCAGCAGGGCCAGCCGTCGGTCATCTTGCGTTCGATGGTGTCGACGGTCTTGCGGAAGAAATCCGCGCCGTGCTGCTCGGTCAGCAGGTCGAACGAGTAGGCCATGTGCAGCTTGTCGCCACCACCGGTGTAGTCGGCCATGGTCTGCAGGGCATCGTCGTCACCGATCTCACCTACGGTGGTGGTGCCCGGGTACTGGTCCAGCAGGGCGCGCAGGCGCTGCAGGAATTTCAGATTCTCCGGCTGGGTTTTGTCGTATTTGTGGTGCTGATAGGCGTAGGGGTTTTCCTTGCGCACACCGATGGAGCCTTCCTGCACCGCGTTACTTGGCGGGTTGTCCCGCAGCTTGGGGTCGTGGAAGCAGAAGTTGATGGCGTCCAGGCGGAAGCCGTCCACGCCCCGGTCGAGCCAGAATTTCACATCCGACAGCACCTGTTCCTGCACCGCCGGGTTGTGGAAGTTCAGGTCCGGCTGGCTGGTCAGGAAGTTATGCAGGTAATACTGCCTGCGGCGGCTGTCCCAGGCCCAGGCGGAACCACCAAAGACGGACAGCCAGTTGTTGGGAGGCGTGCCATCCGGGTTCGGGTCGGCCCAGACGTACCAGTCGGCTTTCGGGTTGTCCCGGGACTGGCGGCTTTCGACGAACCAGGGGTGCTGGTCGGACGAGTGGCTGAGTACCTGATCAATCATGATTTTCAGGCCGCGTTTATGGGCCTCGGCGATCAGTTGGTCGAAGTCGCTCAGGGTGCCGAAAATCGGGTCCACGTTCCGGTAGTCGGAAACGTCGTAACCAAAATCTTTCATCGGCGAAGTGAAAAACGGCGACAGCCAGACCGCGTCCACATTGAGACTGGCGATATAGTCCAGTTTGGCGGTGACGCCGGGCAGGTCGCCGATGCCATCGCCGTTGGAGTCGTAGAAACTGCGCGGATACACTTGATAGATGACGGCACCGCGCCACCAGTCTGGATTCCTGATCATCTTGCCTCGCTTACACTCTGGCGGTGAAGGTTATTGTAATCTGACCTTCCCATAGTGCGGCGGGCGTAGCCCCCGCTTCATCCTCCCGGGCCACTATTTGTTGGCGTACCCGGGGGGAGGAGTGGGGGCGTAGGAGGGGGGAGAGCGATAGGTGGAGAGCTGAAACCGCAGGATCAGACGTGGCGCAAAGGCCGCCATCAGCAGGCTGACCAGCCCGGAGCCGACCAGGGCGCCGACAAAAGGCATCAGGGTGGGAATGCCGCCCGGGAAGCTGGCCGCCTGCAGACCTGCCAATAACGAACCACCGCTGAACCAGCCCGGCAGAACCGCACCGATCAATCCGGCCACACAGCCGAGAATGGCAGCACGTGTGCTCATCCGGCGCCACAGGCCCATCAGCACCGGCAGCACGGCGGTGGCGCACAGCAGGTCAGCAATCAGGAACAGACGG
>DASSWD010000092.1:0-6218 GCA_035705335.1 Marinobacter sp.
GGCACCGGCTGGCTCAGATCCTGGCGGATATCCGACACCACATGGCGCTGGGCGCCGGTCAGGGCAAACGGCAACTGGTCCAGAAAACGCGCCACCAGATCACCGGTCGGCAGCAGCGGCAGGGCCGACCGTGCCTGGATCTGCTCCCGCACCTGTAGCAGGCTGAGTTGATGCGCCAGCAGCTCTTCCATCACCAGGCGCTGCTGAGCCGGGTCGCGCCCTTCCAGCAGCAAATGCACTGGCGAGCCGGCGGGGGGCGAATGTACCCGCTGCACCGCGTCATTGATGCCTGGCAACTGGTAGTCTTTCAGCAGCTCGGGCGGCAACCAGTCCTTGATGGGGAAGCGTTTGAGGTAACCCAGGGCCTGCTGGCAAAGCGCCCTGACTCGCGGCTGCTGGATGCCTTCGGTCAGGGGATAGACAGGCGTCAGCGTGGCTTCCGCCGCCGGCGGCATGGGCGGCGGATTGACCTGGTACTCCGGGTGGTAAAACTCATAGCCCGCCCGACCGGGGCGTACCTCGCCGAAACAGCGCACCCGCGTGCCCTCGCTGAGCTGGTTTTTCTGGGCCGCGTTGAAATGGAAAAAGCGCATCACCAGAAAACCGCTGGCGTCGCGCAGGGTGACCTGCAGGCTGCGGCGCCGGCTCATGACCAGATCCGCCTTGACCACCTCACCTTCCACCACCGCAACGTCACCAATGCGCAGGTTGCCCATGGGAATTACCCGGGTGCGGTCTTCATAACGATGCGGAAGGTGGAACAGCAGGTCCTGAAGATTGTGGATACCCAGCCGTGCGAGCGTCTCCGCCAGCGCGTTTCCGACGCCTTTGAGTTGGGTAACCGGGATGTCGTCCAGTGACGTCATGCCATGCCTCAGGCGCGCTTTGCCGCCGGTGTGTCGGTTTTGGCTTTTTCAATGATGCGGCACTGGCTGGCGGCGAGCGAGAGCACATCAATGGCTTTGGGTCGCGGGAAGGTGACCCGCCAGGCCAGGGCCACCGTGCGGAAAGGCACCGGCGGCGCAAACGGGCGCACCGCCAGAATGTCTTCCTGATATTTGATGGCGGTGGCCGCAGACATCGGCAATACGGTGATGCCCAGGCCAGAGGCCACCATATGACGGATGGTTTCCAGGGAGCTGCCCTCGGTGACCAGGGCGGGCTGCCCGCTGTCCACCGGTTTGGTGATCGCGTCCACCAATGGCGGGCAGGACTCCAGCACCTGATCCCGGAAACAGTGGCCCGGGCCCAACAGCAGCAATTGTTCGTTGGACATCTCCTGGGCGGTGATCTGCTCTTTGGCCGTCAGCGGATGATCCGCCGGCAGCAGCACCACGAAGGGCTCATCGTATAGTGGCAGGGTAACCACTTCCGGCTCTTCAAACGGCAGCGCAACAATGATGGCGTCTAGCTCGGAGTGCCTCAGCTTCTGGCGCAGATTCGCGGTATAGTTTTCTTCAATGTACAGGGGCATTTCCGGCGCGGCCCGGCGCAGCTCCGGCAACAGATGCGGGAACAGGTAGGGCCCGATGGTGTAGATAGCGCCCACTTTCAGCGGTGAATTCAGCTGGTTCTTGCCATCCTGGGCCATGTCCTTAATCACGCCCACCTGATCCAGCACCCGCTGGGCCTGCTCGATGATGCGCTGGCCTACCTCGGTTACCCGAATGCTGCTTTTACTGCGTTCAAACAGCGGAATGCCCAGTTCGTCTTCCAGTTTCTTGACCGCTACACTCAGCGTTGGCTGACTGACATGGCAGCGCTCCGCGGCGCGGCCAAAGTGCTTTTCCTTGGCAAGCGTGACAACGTAACGTAACTCGGTGAGGGTCATGGTGGGCTCCGGCGGATCGTCCCGTTAAGATTGATCTGACTTAATAACCCAAAGCATAAGGATTGATATTGGCTATGGCAATGGTAGACCACACTTCACAACCCACTGTGCTGGTGGCCGGCTGCGGCAAGCTCGGCGGGCGCATCGCCCAGGCCAACACCCACCGGGCCCAGGTGT
Source organism: Marinobacter sp. (assembly GCA_035705335.1). Lineage (GTDB taxonomy): Bacteria > Pseudomonadota > Gammaproteobacteria > Pseudomonadales > Oleiphilaceae > Marinobacter. The sequence goes on from DASSWD010000092.1 coordinate 2,009, forward strand.
ACGGGCTGCGCCGCAACCCGGACCGGGTGCCCGAGGGCGTAACACCCATCGCCGCCGACCTGACCCGGCCGGAAACCCTGGCAAGCGTGCTGCCCGACACCATCGATGTGCTGGTCTATTGCCTGACACCCGCCAGCTACGACGACATCGGCTACCACAACGCCTACGTCAGGGGCCTACAAAACCTGCTGGACGCACTTGGGAGCCGCACCCTGAAGCGGCTGATTTTTGTCAGTAGCACCAGCGTGTACGCCCAGGACGACGACAGTTGGGTCGACGAGACCAGCCCCACCGAACCCGGCCGATACAGTGGCCAGGCCATTCTGGAGGGCGAACGGTTGGCCCTTGAGAGCGGCCACCCGGCCACCGTGGTGCGCTTCAGTGGCATCTACGGTCCTTCACGGCAACGCTTTCTGGAGGAAGTCCTTGAAGGCCGAATGGATCCGCAGCGGCCAGCGCCGTTCAGCAACCGCATCCACGAAGACGATGCCGAGGGCGTGGTCAGCCACCTGATCAGCGAGTCTCTCGCGGGCCATGCACTGGAACCCATTTATGTGGCCAGCGACAGCGAACCGGTGCGCCTGGATGATGTGGTGGACTGGGTGCGGGCTCAGGTGCCGTGCAAAGCGCCGGTTGAAGGCGCCAGAAAAGGCGGCCGTGCGGGCAGTAAACGTTGCAGTAACCGCCGCCTGCTGGGCAGCGGCTATAAACTGAAATACCCGGACTATAAGGCCGGGTACCGGGAGATGATCCAGAAGCTGGACCGGTAAATCAGCGAATGCGGGGCGCCGTCAGCTCAGCACCATCACCGCTTCCATTTCCACCGGCACGCCCTTGGGCAGCGCCGCCACACCGACCGCAGCACGGGCCGGGTAAGGCTCCTGGAAATAGGTCGCCATGATTTCGTTGACGGTGGCGAAGTTGGCCAGGTCGGTCATGTAGATGTTCAGTTTGACGATGTCTTTCAGTTCACCGCCGGCTGCCTCGCAGACCGCCTTCAGGTTTTCAAACACCTGACGGGTCTTGGCTGCGAAGTCGCCAGACACCACTTCCATGGTGGCCGGGTCGAGCGGAATCTGACCAGACAGGTACACGGTGTCACCGGCTTTGACTGCCTGGGAATAGGTGCCAATCGCCTGGGGAGCGGCGTCGGTCTGGATCACAGATTTATTGGTCATGTCCTGAACGTTCCTCTTGTCCAAAACGCCAATCGTCGCCCCTGGTGACCGCCAGTGTCAACTCTGAAGGCTCTGAAGGCCCCTGAGGTCAGTGGCGTACCCGGCTGATGTGGGTGACCGCCCGAATGTTCCGGACCCGGCGCATCACCCTCGCCAGGTGCTTGCGGCCGTGCACGTGCACCACCAGGCTGACCACCCCAAAACGGGCGTTCTGGTCTTCAACGCTGATGCGCTCGATGTTGCCATCGGCCATGGCCACCGCGTTGGCCACTTCGGCAATGACGCCACGCTGGCGTTCCAGTTCGACCCGCAGCTCCACGGAGAACTCGTCGGTGATGTCCTTGGCCCACTTCAGGTGGGTCAGGCGGGCCCGGCCTTCGTCATCCTCCGGCAGCCGGTTGCAGGTGTCCGAATGAATCACCATACCGTTGCCGGAATCCATCATACCCACTACCGGGTCACCGGGGATGGGCTTGCAGCAGGAGGCAAACCGCACCAGCAGCCCCTCGGTGCCACGGATGGTGACCGGTCCCTGGCGGCCGCCCTCCGGATTCTCCAGGCTGCCGGTGCTGTCGAGCCCCTCGCCACCGGTGACCAGTTGTCGCGCCACCAGATAGGCCATGCGATTGCCCAGGCCGATATCGCTGATCAGATCATCAAAGCTGTTGACCTGGTTGTGGTTGACCACCAGTTGAATCTGGGCGTCACTGATCTCACTGAGTTTGGCGCCAAAGCCTTTGAGCGAGCGCTTGAGCAGGGTGCGCCCGAGTTCGATGGACTCTGCCCGCTTGCGGGTTTTCAGGGTGTGGCGGATGCTGCTGCGGGCCTTGCCCGTGATCACGAAACTGAGCCACGCCGGATTGGGGCGGGCACCGGGTGCGGTGATGATCTCCACCGTCTGGCCGCTTTGCAGAGGCTGGCTGAGTGACGCCAGATTGCGATTAATCCGACAGGCCACGGCGGCGTTGCCGATGTCGGTATGGATGGCGTAAGCAAAATCCACCGGCGTCGCACCCCGGGGCAGTTCCATGATCCGGCCCTTGGGCGTGAATACGTAGATCTCGTCAGGGAACAGGTCTACCTTGACGTGCTCGATGAACTCCATGGAGTCGTCCACCCGCTCGCGCATCTCCATCAGCCCTTTCACCCAGCGGTCCACCCGCGACTGGTTGATGCTGGTCACGCCTGCCGCATCGTTCTTGTACATCCAATGGGCCGCAATGCCGTTGTTGGCAATGTGTTCCATTTCCTCAGTGCGGATCTGGATCTCGATGTTCACATGCATGCCGAACAGGGTGGTGTGCAGGGACTGGTAGCCGTTGGCCTTGGGCATGGCGATGTAGTCCTTGAACCGGCCCGGCAGCGGCTTGTAGAGGCTGTGGACGGCGCCCAGGATGCGGTAGCAGTCGTCCTCGGTGTCGGTGATGATCCGGAAGGCGTACACGTCCATGATCTCGTGGAACGACTTGTGCTTGAACTTCATCTTGTTGTAGATGGAGTTCAGGTGTTTCTCGCGGCCCAGAATACGGCCTGGCAGGCCACGCTCTTCCAGTTTGTCCTGCAGTTTGCCGCGGATGTCTTCAATGATTTCCCGGTGGCTGCCCCGCAGTTTCTCCACCGCCTTGGAGATGTACTTGGAGCGCATGGGGTACAGGGACTTGAAGCCCAGGTCCTCCAGCTCGGTACAGATGGCATGCATACCAAGGCGGTTGGCGATCGGGGCGTAGATGTCCAGGGTTTCGTTGGCGATGCGCAGGCGCTTTTCATAGGGCATGGGGCCCAGGGTGCGCATGTTATGCAGGCGGTCGGCCAGTTTTACCAGTATCACCCGGATATCCTTGGCCATGGCCAGGGTCATCTTCTGGAAGTTCTCGGCCTGGGCTTCCGCTCGGGAGCGGAATTCAATCTGGGTGAGCTTGGATACACCATCCACCAGCTCGGCTACGTCTTCACCAAACTGCTCGGTCAGCGCATCCTTGGGGATGCCGGTGTCTTCGATGACATCGTGGAGCATCGCGGCCATCAGGCTCTGATGGTCCAGCCTCAGGTCACCCAGAATACGGGCTACGGCCAGCGGGTGGGTAATGTAGCGGTCGCCGCTCTTGCGCATCTGGCCCTCGTGGGCCTGCTCGGCGTAATAGTACGCCCGCCGCACCTGATTGATGCGGTTCGTATCCAGATACGAGCTCAGCTCTCTGGCGAGCTCTTCAACCGTTGCCTCTGCGGACACCGCGCCTCCACCGATTTACCAAACGCCAGAGACAAAAAAGCCCGAATGCGTGCATCCGGGCTTTCCTTGTCCATCCAGCAATCTCTTATAGCTACTCTATAGAAGTGCGGGGACGGATTTCAATGGGTCTTTTCAATGATCGCCGGCAACTTACTCGTCGTCGTCTTCATTCAGCAGGTCACGGGTGATCTTGCCTTCGGCAATCTCGCGCAGCGCGATAACGGTCGGCTTGTCGTTTTCTTCGGCAACCAGCGGCTCAGCACCCTTGGTGGCAATCTGACGGGCGCGCTTGGTCGCCAGCATGACCAGCTGGAATCGGTTGTCCACGTTTTCCAGGCAATCTTCAACGGTAACTCGTGCCATGTTTTTCCCCAAAATGACAGGTGCAACGAAAAGACCGCGTAGTTTACTGGCCGCGGCTCACTTTGTATACAGGGAATGCCCTTACGCCTTCGGGCCCGATAGCCCTGCCAGCAACGCCTGATGCCGCACGCGCTGGCGCGCCATGGTCAGGCGCCGGGTGCGGGCAATGGCCAGCAAGTCCGCCAGCGCCATCTGGAAGTCATCGTTCACCACCAGATAATCAAATTCACCGGCGTGCCGGCACTCCTCGGCCGCCTCCGCCAGGCGGCGTTCGACCACCTCCGGCGCGTCGGTGCCCCGGCCTACCAGCCGCTCCCGCAAAATCTCTGCGGACGGCGGCACGATAAAAATACCCACGCAGTCGGGAATCAGCCGGCGCACCTGCTCGGCGCCCTGCCAGTCGATCTCCAGAATCACATCCTGCCCGCTGGCCAGGGTG
>DASSWD010000093.1:0-13787 GCA_035705335.1 Marinobacter sp.
CATGGGGTTGGTGTTTCTGAGCGCCAACTCCCCAATACCGGGGAGTTTGATGCCAAGGCCCAGTGGATTAATCCCCAGGGAAAGACCGAGAACATTGAGTTCAATACCCTCGCGGACGCCTGCCAGCAGGCCAAAATAACCACCCAGTGATACCTGATAACCGGCACCGCCCGGAACGGGAGCTACGATACGGTCACCCAGATAGTCCTTCCCGATGGCATGGTTGGGCAATGCAACGTTCAGCCCCGGCGTTTCGCGGATCACCCAGGCTACAAACGTGTTGCTATTGGGTCCGGGCCAGGCTTCGTACTCCGTTGGATAGGGGTAGGATTCCACCGCTTCATATATCTTTGGGATCAAAGCTTCCGCTTCTTCGCCGCGGATGTCCGCATACAGCTCAGGTTTGGCACCATACCAGTGTCGGTCTGGATCGCCTCGATGGGAACTCACCACGTTGTGCCGCCAGCCCATCACCTCATGGACCCGATAATAGTCAGCACCCGCCTCCTTGGTAGCGACCCAGGTATGCACGGCGAAGTAACCGCGCCAGCTGTACGCCCGGGCGCCGTAGACTTGCACGATGGCTTCCGGCGCCTCGTTCGGTTTGGGGGCAATGCCGGCACTGTCCCGGCTGGCGGTGCGCCAACTGGGTTGTTCGTCGCCTGCGTTGCTGGCGGCCAGCAGGGCGGGACCGGCCAGGAGTATGGCCAGGCCGGCAATGCAGCCCGCGAGAATCGATAACACTTTCTTCAGCACGTGACGGTTTCCTCCATCAGGAATTCTCCGGTGAATGCTCGGTATTGCGATACGGCAGCGCCGTGTGGGCGTCGGCGATGTAATGCCGAACCTGCGCCGCTTCGTCTTCGGTGAACTGGCCGATGGCGTCCCGGAATCCCGGATGGGCGATGCCGTGCCAGGAGTGAGTAACCACCGGTTCAAACCCGCGCACCAGTTTGTGTTCGCCCTGAGCGCCGGCGTCAAATCGGGTCAGTCCCAAGGACAGCGCCAGGTCGATGCCCTGGTAATAGCAGGTCTCGAAGTGCAGGTGCTGGTATTCGTCCAGACAGCCCCAGTAGCGGCCATAGAGCGTGTTCTGCCCGGCCAGGAACAGGGCGCCGGCAATCAGCTCACCGTCTTTCACTGCCATGATGAGGTGCAGGGCGTCCGGCATAGTTTCGCGGATCTGTTCGAAAAAGGCCCTGTTCAGGTAAGGGCGCTGGCCGCGTTTCAGGTAGGTGGCCTGATAAAAGAGAAAAAACGCGCCCAGTACCTGATCGGAAATGTCCCGTCCATGGAACCAGCGGAAGGTGATGCCCTGGTCGGCTACCTGCTTGCGCTCCTTGCGAATGGATTTGCGCTTGCGGGACGTGAGCTGGGCCAGATAGTCCTCAAACTTCGTGTAGCCGCGGCTCTGCCAGTGAAACTGGCAGCCGATTCGGTGCAGTGCCCGACTGTGTTCTAGCAAATGCTGGTCGTCGGTGTTCGGGAACAGCAGGTGCCAGGACGACACGCCCTGGGCCTCAATCAGTTGGTCGAGCAAGCGGGGCAGTGCGCCATTGGCCAGTTGCTGGCGTAACCCGGGCTCCAGAAGCAGCCTTGGGCCCTGGCAGGGCGTGAAAGGCACGGAGATCAGAAGTTTCGGATAGTAGGGAACGCCGTAGCGTTCGTAAGCATCGGCCCAGGCCCAGTCGAACACGTATTCACCCATCGAATGGCCTTTCAGCCACGCCGGAGCCAGGCCGCGAATCTGGCTGCCTTCGGTGAACACCAGATGGCTGGGTGCCCAGCCGGTTTCCTCGGTGGTGCAGCCGGTGTCTTCCAGGGCCATGAGAAACTCATAGCGCAGGAACGGGTTCTGTTCGCCGGCCAGCCGCAGCCAGTGCTCACGGGGAATATCCGCGAGGCTGGCCCGGGTTTCGAGGGTCAGGGTCGGCTGGTTCTGGTCCGGCATGATGGCTGGGGCGCTCTCTGGATGATTTGATGAAACGGTGTTCTACCATACGCCAGAATCCACCGTTTGATCACCAGGCTTCGTTTGCGGCGATGCAAAGGTTGGGTAAGCCGCGGGCGTACCATTGAGTTACGTTTTTGAAACCTGGTCCACCGGGGCGAACCAAAGCCTGTTTTTCCTGCGTATACTTGTCTTATGTAGAACGTCTGGAGGTGAGTGCCATGCGTGTGTTTGCGATATTGATGTGTGCTGCTGTGCTGGCGGGATGCGCCAGTACCGTGATGACCGACTATAGTTCGTCTGCCGTTTTTGGAAAATACACCAGTTGGTCATTTGCGCCACCCGCTGATGGCGACGAATTTGTCTCGCTGGACGATAGCCGGGTAAGAGACGCCGTGGTCAGGGAACTGAACCAGAAGGCCTTGAAGCAGGTGCCAGAAAGCGAAGCCGATCTGTTGGTGAGTTGGGAGATCGTACCCGAGGAGCGGCTGGAGCAGATTGGTGTCGGGCTGGGCTTTGGCTTTGGCCGGGGGAATTTCGGCTGGGCGCTTTCCGCGCCTCCGCCCGTGCGTGAAGTCCAGGAAGGCAAGCTGGTGGTGCGTCTGGTAGAGCGCCAAAGCGGGGAAGTGATCTGGAAGGCTACCAGCCGCCGGTACCTCAATGAAAACCAGTCCCCGGACACCCGTCGTGAACTGATCGACGAGGTTGTCTCAGAGATGTTTTCGAAATACCCTCCGGGCCTTGAATAAATTCTGAACGCGTTTCCGTCGAAGGAGCTTGCCGTGGGAATGAAGAACCGCGGCGGCCTGGTGTATTCCACCGATCAGGGTCGTATGTGCCCGGGCTGCCGCCAACCTGACGACGGCTGTACCTGTGGCACACCGCAAGCGCCATTCGGCGACGGCGTGGTGCGGGTCAGCCGGGAAACCAAGGGCCGCAAGGGTAAAGGGGTGACGCTGGTGGCCGGCGTGCCCCTGGCCGGAGACTCCCTCAAGGCGTTCGCCAAACAGTTGAAGGCCAAATGTGGCACCGGTGGCACCGTCAAGGACGGCGTGATCGAGATTCAGGGCGATCACCGGGACTTGCTGGTGGCGCTTCTGAAAGAACAGGGCTGGACGGTTAAACGCGCAGGCGGCTGACCGTCTGTTTCGCAAAGGTTTAGGAGACACGCATGCACGTACTGGTGTTGGGTGCCGGAGTGGTGGGGGTTACTACCGCCTGGTATTTGCAGAAACAGGGCCACCAGGTCACTGTGGTGGACCGTCAGAACCAGTCGGGCCTGGAAACCAGTTACGCCAACGGTGGCCAGGTGTCGGTCTCCCATGCCGAGCCCTGGGCCAACCCGTCAGCGCCGCTGAAAGTCCTGAAATGGCTGTTCCAGCCAGATGCCCCACTGCTGTTTCGCCCCCGCCTTGATCCGTATCAGTGGCGATGGGCGCTGTCTTTCCTGACCCAGTGCACCTCTGCCAAGGCTGCCCATAACATCCGCCAGATGGTCAGTCTGGGCACCTACAGCCGCAGTCAGTTGCAGGCGTTACGTGAAGAGATCGGTCTCGAATACGATCATCTGGAAAAGGGCATCCTGCACTTTTACACCAACCCCGCGGAATTTGAGGCAGCACTTGAACCCTCACGGATCATGCGGGAGCTGGGTTGTGACCGGCAGGTGATCGATGCCCGCCAGGCTGTTGAACTGGAGCCGGCACTGAAGCCGGTTGAGCACCGCATTGCCGGTGCCACCTACACCGCCGACGACGAGAGCGGAGATGCCCGTAAATTCACCCAGGCCCTTGCCAGCCGCTGCGCGGAGGCCGGCGTCAATTTTGCCTATGGTACCCGGGTGCTGGGCTTTGACCGCGCCGGTGACCGGATTCTTGGCCTGCACACGCTGCAGGATGGCAGGCACCACACGCTTCGGGCGGACAGCTATGTGCTCAGTCTGGGCAGCTTCAGTGCCATTCTGGCCCGCACCCTGGGGTTGTTCCTGAACATCTACCCGGCCAAGGGGTATTCCATCACCGTGCCGGTAAAAAACGAGGAGGCCGCCTTTAAAGTCAGCCTCACGGACGACGAATACAAGCTGGTCTACTCACGCCTGGGTGACCGCATGCGGGTGGCGGGCACCGCTGAGTTGAACGGCTACGGCCGTCATCTCAACCAGACCCGCTGCCGGATGATCCTGCGCCGTGCCGCCGAGATCATGCCGGAGGCCGGCTACTGGGATCAGGCCGAGTTCTGGACCGGCCTGCGCCCGGCCACGCCCTCCAATGTGCCGTACATTGGCAAAAGCCACTTCACCAACCTGTTCCTGAACACCGGCCACGGCACCCTGGGCTGGACCCACTCCTGCGGCTCAGCGGCAGCGCTGGCGGACATCATGGCTGGCCGCCGGCCTGAGGTGGATTTCAGCTTTTCGGGGCTTTAAGCCTTCAACTGATCTCGGATCAGCTTCTTGTTGATCTTGCCAACGCTGGTTTTGGGGATGTCATCAACAAAGCGCACCTGTTCGGGAATCGCCCATTTGTTGATGTCACCGCTTTCCACGAACTGGAGCAGGTGGTTCTGGATATCCTGCGCGCTGGCGTTTTCGCCGGGCTTCAGGGTGATCAGCGCGTATGGGCGCTCGCCCCACTTCTCGTCGGGAACACCCACTACGGCCGCCCCGGCCACGGCCGGATGCTGGCTGATCATGTTTTCCAGATCCAGGGATGACAGCCATTCCCCGCCGGTTTTGATCACATCCTTGATGCGGTCCTTGATGGTCAGGGTGTTGTCCGGCTCCATGCTGGCCACGTCGCCGGTGTGCAGCCAGCCGTTTTGCCACAGTTCTTCGCCTTTGTCCGGCTGCTTGAAGTAACTCTGGGTCAGCCAGGGCGCGCGGGCCACCACCTCACCCTTGGACTCGCCGTCGTGGGGGACGGGTTTGCCGGAGGGGTCGACAATCTGCAGGTCCACCATGGGCACGGCAATACCGGTCTTCACACGGATCGCGGTCTGCTGGTCCAGGGGCAGGCCCATGTCTTCCGGTTTCAGGTGGGTGGCGCTCAGCAGCGGGCAGGTCTCAGACATGCCATAGCCGGTGTACATCTTGATGCCGAGCTTTGCGCCGGCGTCGCACAGGCCCCGGGTGAGGGCGCTGCCGCCGATCAGCACGTGCCAGTTGCTCAGGTCGGCGGTCTTGATCGCCTCAGTGCCCATCATCATCTGCATGATGGTCGGTACGCAGTGAGAGAAGGTCACCTTGTGCTCGTTCAAGAGGTGGACCAGCAGTTCCGGCTCGTAACGCCCCGGGTACACCTGCTTGATGCCCATCATCGTGGCCGCGTAGGGCACGCCCCAGGCGTGTACGTGAAACATCGGGGTGACCGGCATGTACACGGAGGACGAGCGCAGCAGCGGCATTTCATCGAAGTGCGCGATGGTGCCGGTCATGGCCAGGGTGTGCAGCACCAGCTGGCGGTGGCTGAAGTACACGCCCTTCGGGTTGCCGGTGGTGCCGGTGGTGTAGAAGGTGGTAGCCACGCTGTTTTCGTCAAAGTCCGGGAAATCGAAGCAGTTGTGGGACTTCGCCAGCAGGGCTTCATACTCGCCAGCGGTGTCCACCGGGGCCGGCTTGGCCTGGGCTTCGTCAGTCAGCTGAATCCAGGTTTTGACGGTTTTTACTTCGCCCTTGATGGCGTCAATGATCGGCAGGAAATCATCGTGTACCAGAACCACATCGTCTTCGGCGTGGTTCATGGTGTAGGCGATCTGCTCCGGCGACAGGCGCACGTTCACCGTGTGCAGAATGGCGCCGATCATCGGAATGGCAAAGAAGCACTCGAGGTAACGGGGCGTGTCCCAGTCCATCACCGCCACAGTGTCGCCGGGTTTTACGCCGGCGTCGGTCAGGGCGTTGGCCAGGCGGTGGATACGGTCGACCAGGTCGGTGTAGGTGTACTTGCTGCGGTTGCTGTAAACGATCTCCTGGTCCGGGTTGTAGCGCGGCCCGGACAGCAGCAGGCGCTTGATAAGCAACGGATATTCGTAGGCATTGTCAGCGGGTTTGAGCACACGGGTCTGAGCCATATCGGACTCCCTTTTCGTCGTTTGTTATGGTTGTCGTCGTGTCGGGTTGTCTGGTCTGATGGTGTTTGGCCGTTATTGTTCCCAGGGTTTGCCGCGGGTATTGTCCACGGACGTTACCTCAAGGTGCATGGCCGCCTTGGCCAGCATATTGGCGCTGACCGGCGCAGTCATGAACAGGAATACGGTAATCAGTACTTCGGAGATCCCCAGGCCTTCGCCCTGCGTCGTGAAATACACCACCGAGCTGAGCATGATGGCGCCCACACCCAGGGTTGTGGCTTTGGTAGGGCCATGCAGCCGGGTATAGAAATCCGGCAGCTTTGCCAGGCCAATGGCGCCGATCAGGGTAAACGCGCCCCCAAGCAGCAGCAGTCCGGCCAGCAGGTATTCAGTGAATGCACTCATGCGTCATCTCCCGTGCTTATTCAATCACGCTGCCGCGTTTGAGGTATTTGGCCATGGCGACGGTACCGACAAAGCCCATCACTGCAATCAGCAGGGCGGACGCGAGGTACAGGCGGGTGCCCAGGGTGATGCCCAGCAGAATGATCAGGGCAATGGCGTTGACATACAGGGTATCCAGCGCCAGCACCCGGTCCGGGGCATCCGGCCCTTTGATCAGCCGGTATACGTTCAGCAACGCCGCCAGAACGACCATGGCAATGGTTGCATAAAGCGCCACTGTCATCATTGGAACATCTCCATCAGTGGTTTTTCGTAACGGTTGTGAATGCTGTTGATCACCTCGTCGTCAGTACGGGCATCGAGCGCGTGGATCAGCAGTATTTTCTGATCGTCGCTGACATCGGCGCTCACCGTACCAGGCGTCAGGGAAATGGTACTCGCCAGAATGGTGATGGCCATCGGGTCTTTCAGCGTCAGTGGGTAGCGCACGAAAGCCGGTTGCGGCTTGTGCGGGCTCAGAATCAGCTTTGCAACCTCAAAGCTGGCCACCACGATGTCCCAGAGTAAGATGGCCAGATAGCCAAACATTTTGCCCGGTTTGCGGAACGCCGGGGTGTCCGGCCAGAATCCCCGGGTGAGCTGCGGAATGCCCCAGGCCAGAATCAACCCGAGCACCACGCTCCCCCCTGACACCCCTTCACTCAGGAACTGCCAGGTCACAAACAGAATCAGGCTGAGCCAGGGTTGCGGAAAACTCAGTCGGTCAAGCATCAGGTGTCCTCCCCGACCATGGTGGTGTCCAGAATCTGAATATACGACTCTGGGTTCAGCAATTGATCAGCGGTTGCCTCAGTGTACCGGTTGATCGGACTGGCCAGCGCCACGATGACGATGCTCATGGCGATCAGGCCGGTCGCGGCCAGTGAGGTTACCCGTTTGAGTGATTCTGGCTTCTCAAGGTGACCATCCACCGTTCGCCAGAACACAATGCTGCCGGCCCGGCTGTAAACGATCAGCGACAGGAAACTGCCGACCAACAACACCGACCACAGCCAGGCCATCTGCGGGCCGGGTTCAACGGAATTCAGAATCAGAACCTTACCCAGAAATCCGCTCAGCGGTGGCAAACCGGCCGCGGCGAGAACACCTAGCAGGTAAAGCACGCTTAGGAAGGTGCGATGGCGCATTTTCGGCGCGGTGACGATGCGGTCCAGTGCGGTACCGCGCTGGCTGGCCACCAGATCGGCTACCAGGAACAGGCCGGCTACCGTCCAGGTGGTGCTGATCATGTAGAACAGCGCCGCAGAAAGGCTGGCCGAGCTGCCCAGCGCAATCGGAGCCAGCAAGGTGCCCACGGAGATAATCACCTGCCAGGCGAACAGGGATCTGAAATTGTCTGCACCGAGGGCGCCGATGACACCCATGGCCAGCGTGATCAAGGCCAGCGGGAAGACCCAGTCCATGCCCAGATTTGCCACTGGGCCGGCCGCGTCTCCGAAGATCAGCAGGTACACCCGGATGATGGCGTAGACGCCCACCTTGGTCATCACCGCAAACAGGGCGGCCACCGGCGCGGTTGCCGTGGCATAGGCCTTCGGGAGCCAGAAACACAGGGGCAGCAGGGCGGCTTTCAGGGCAAACACCACCAGCAGCATCATGCCGCCGGCCTTGACGATCTGCAGGTTCTCGCCGCTGACCTCCCGGACTTTCACGGCCAGGTCGGCCATGTTCAGGGTGCCGGTCACGCTGTAGATCATGCCCACGCTGATCAGGAACACCGCCGATCCGATCAGGTTGAGTACCACATAGTGCAGTCCGGGCACCGTCCGGACGGTGCCGCCGCCGTGCATCAGCAGGCCGTAGGAGGCAATCAGCAGCACCTCGAAGGCAACGAACAGGTTGAACAGGTCGCCGGTCAGGAAGGCAATGTTCAGGCCCATCAGCTGGAACAGGAACAGGGTATGGAACTGTCGGTTGCCTTCGTCAGAACCACCGAGCGAGAACAGATGGCAGAACAGGGCCAGGATCGACGTTATGACCAGCATCAGGGCCGCCAGGCGGTCCAGTACCAGCACAATGCCGAACGGTGGCTGCCAGTTGCCGAAGGCGTACACTCGATAGCTGCCATCGTCGGCCATGGCCAGCAGCACCAGTGTGGATGCCAGCAGCAGCAAAGTAGTGGCCACGGCCAGGGTGCGACGCAGGCTGATAGGAGCGTAGCCCATAAACGTCTGAACGATAGCGCCAATCAGGGGTATCAGAATGGGTGCGGTCAACCAGTGGTTCATTGGCCGGAACCCTCCTTGCGATGCTTGTTTTCAGCCTGGGAATCGTCGCCCTGAGAGCCGTCGACATGATCATCACCATGGTCGGCCAGGCTGCGCAGAGACATCACCACCACAAACGCCGTCATAGCAAAACCGATGACGATGGCTGTCAGAACCAGCGCCTGGGGCAGCGGGTCTGTGTAGGTGTCACTGCTGCCAATGATGGGCTGTTGGCCAGCCACCAGTCGCCCGGTAGAAAACAGAAAAAGGTTCACGCCGTAGGACAACATCGTTAGCCCTAGAACCACCGGAAAGGTGCGGCCGCGAAGCAGCAGATAGACACCAGTGGCCGTGAGGGTTCCAATCACAAGTGCGTACATCAGCTCCATCACGAATTCTCCCGTGGATCAGGAATGGCGGGGTGGGGCATCGGCGTTAGCCGGCCGATACTGACCAGCGCAAGCAGGGTGGCGCCAATCACTGTCAGGTATACGCCCAGGTCAAAAACGAGCGCCGAGGCAACCTCGAACTTGCCCACCACGGGCCAGGTAATGTAGGCGAAGGTGGAGGTCAGGAACGGATAACCGAAGGCGAAGCTGCCGACACCGGCGATCGTAGCGAACATCAGGCCCAGCCCCATCAGGTTATGGTACTTGATACCGATTCTATCCTGAGTCCAGGTCATACCGTTGGCGAGGTACTGGATAAGCAGAGCAACGGCTGTGATGAGACCCGCGATGAAACCGCCGCCCGGCAAATTGTGCCCGCGCAGGAAAATGTACGCGGACACCATCAGTGCCAGCGCCAACATGGGTCTGGCCAACTGTTGCAGCATCAGCGGGTAGGCATCCCGGGACCAGGCATGACCCTTGGCATCACCTGCCGGTGGCGTGAGCGTCGTGTTCTTGAGCATGGCGTAGATGCCAAGTGCCGCAATGGCCAGAACCGCTATCTCACCCAGGGTATCGAAGCCCCGGAAGTCCACCAGGATGACGTTGACCACGTTGTAGCCGCCACCACCGGGTTTGCTGTTCTCGAGGAAGAAGTCCGAGATGGAGTTAAACGGCGAGGTCAGCATGGCCAAAGTGATCAGCGTCATGCCTGTACCGGCAATCAGGGCAATCAGGATGTCCCGTGCCCGTCGGCCACCCGCGCTCTCTTTGGGCGTCCATGATGGCATGTAATACATCGCCAGCATCAACAAGACGATGGTCACGACTTCAACGGAAAGCTGGGTCATGGCCAGGTCCGGCGCCGAGAACCGTGCAAAGGTCAGCGCGACCACCAGCCCGACAACGCTGATCAGCACCAGAGCCGTAAAGCGCTCCCGGTGTACCGTTGCCGTGCCGATGGCGCAGAGAATCAGGACGGCCGCCAGCAGAGCGGTGGGCCAGTCAACGGGAGTCAGCCCGTTGTCGCCGACGAACAATCCCAGGTTCAGAATCGGCAGTGCTGCCACGGCGATGACACTGACCACCAACAACACGGCGTAGCGTTGAAGCGAGCCATTCTCAATGGCGGCGGTGAGCCGCTGGGCTTTGTCCACCAGCCCGTGCACGATCGATTCGAACACCGCTTTTTCGTCGATTTCCTTGAAACGAGCGTGAAAATCGAAGAATTTCTGACGCTGGCTGTACATCAGCAGGCCGCCAACGAACGCCATCACACTCATCAGCAGCGGCAGGTTGAAGCCGTGCAGAATCGTCAGTTCGAACTCCGGGACCTCGCCGCCGAGGGTGGCAAACGAGGCGGAGTACAGAAGCGGGCCAACGGAGAACGCCGGGAACATGCCCACCATGATGCAGGCCAGTACCAGAATCTCCACCGGAATCTTCATATATCGGGGCGGTTCATGGGGCGGGTAGATGGGCAGGTTGATCGGTTTGCCATTGAAAAATACGTCGTGTACGAATCGCGCTGAGTAGGCGACCGAGAAGATACCGGCCAGCGTGGCAATCACCGGCGGTAGCCAGGCCACCCACCCGGGCAGGTTAAGCTGCAGCGACTCGGCAAAGAACATCTCTTTGCTCAGGAAGCCGTTCAGCAATGGCACCCCCGCCATGGCCGACGCTGCAACCATGGCCAGCGTGGCTGTGTGCGGCATGTACCGCAACAGACCGTTGATCTTGCGCATGTCCCGGGTGCCGGTTTCGTGATCGATGATACCGGCGGCCATAAACAGGGACGCCTTGAAGGTGGCGTGGTTGATGACATGGAACACCGCCGCCACGGCGGCCAGTTTGGTGCCCATGCCGAACAGCAGGGTGATCAGGCCCAGATGGCTGACCGTCGAATACGCCAGCAGTCCTTTCAGGTCATGCTTGAACATCGCCACATAGGCGCCGATCAGCAGTGTCGCCATGCCGGTAAAGCTGACCATGTAGAACCACTGCTCGGTACCAGCCAGGGCCGGGTAAAGTCGCGCCATCAGGAACACACCCGCTTTGACCATGGTGGCCGAGTGCAGGTAGGCAGACACCGGTGTGGGCGCCTGCATGGCGTGGGGCAGCCAGAAGTGGAATGGGAACTGGGCCGACTTGGTGAAGGCGCCCAGCAACACCAGGGTCAGGGCGATCGGGTAGAGCGAGTGGGCCTTGATCTGATCGCCGGCCGCCAGTACGTCGTCCAGCTCGAAGCTGCCGACAATGTTGCCAATCATCAGAATCCCGGCCAGCAGCGCCAGGCCACCGCCACCGGTCACCGCCAGCGCCATGCGCGCGCCCCGGCGGGCGTCTTTTTTGTGGCTCCAGAAACCGATCAGCAGGAACGAGGTAATGCTGGTCAGCTCCCAGAAAATCAGCATCAGCAACAGGTTTCCGGACAGCACAATGCCCAGCATCGAGCCCTTGAAACACAGCAGTAACCCGTAGAACTTGCCGACGTTCTCGCCCGGTTTCAGGTAATAGCGGGCGTACAGAATGATCAGCAGGCCGATGATCAGTATCAGCAGGGCAAATAGCAGCGCCAGGCCATCCAGGCGAAAGCTGAAGGAAATACCGATAAACGGCAGCCATTCGTAGCTTTGCAGGACGATTCCGCCATCCGCAACCTCTGGCCACAGTGGAAACAGTGCCGCCAGGGCGATCAGTGCTGGCACCGACGACGCTATCGCAATCGCCGTTCTCCCCCCCTGGGCAAACAGCGGTGCAAACAGGGCGCCCAAAAAAGGCAGAAAGACAACTAGGGGTAGCGACATCGCAACCTCGTTTTTTATGGTCTTTATGTTGGTGGTTCAGGCTTGGAAACCAGACTGAGTTTAGTTTGTGAGCCGCATGCCTGCACAGGTTACGTCCGGCACAGCAGAACGGCCTGACTCAGTGGCTGAAAGGAGGATCAGGGAAGTACGGAAGACGACCCCACCGAATCACAACAAGTGCGGTCAGGGGCCAGTGATAAACGTGTGTGCAGCCTGCGGACCTTGCGGTCATGGTTGCTCCGTTTGTCAAACTTGAGACCCGATAATACGTGGCAGGCAGAGAACGTCAAGTCAGCCGATAGGCGAATGGCCCTGGAATGTCACCCCCGCGCGGTACAAAAGTGACGCGGCTGGGCAGTTGGCAATACGGGGCAATGCGCCCCTAACGAACCGATTCCATCGCTTTGAATATTGCCTGGGCTTCGGCCTCGAGAACCTGGCAGCGAAGTGAATTCCCCTGCTGGCTGGCGTCGGCCAGTTGTTTGCGCTTCATGTCATACAGGCGGCCGAGGATAGCGACCTGGCTTTGCTTGAGTGGTACGTTCATGTAATCAACCTCCCCGAAGGGAAAACGGCAAATTGCCGGGTGTCAGAGAGTTTTACTATCAGCGCCAAAAAACGGCCTGATACCTGTTTCGATGCATAACCTGGGCCACCGGCACGCCAGACAACCCGATCATGACGGCCAACCGGGCGAGCTAACGGCTGAATTTTGCCCGATAGGCACCGGGTGACAGTCCCGTATGCTTGCGGAACAGCCGGCTGAACGAACTGACATCCTCATAGCCCACGGCACGAGTGACCGACTCCAGTCCCTCCCGACCACGCTCCAGGCGCCGTCGGGCGGCTTCCACCCGAACCAGTTGCAGGTAAGCCGTCGGCGACTCCCCGGTCGCTGCCTTGAATCGCCGAAGCAACGACCGCTCAGACAGCCCGGCTTCCTGCGCCAGGGCCGTGCTGGTTACCGGTTCCTGAAAATGCCCCTCAAGCCAGTCCTGCAGCCTAAGAATCGCCGCATCCGAGTGATAACGCCGGGCCTGCAGCACGCTGTACTCCGCCTGACTGGTGCGCCCCACATCCAGCACAAACGCCTTCGCCAGTTCCCGCGCCACCTGCGCCCCGGATAACCGCTCCACCAGATACACCCCCAAATCCCACCAGGCCATCCCGCCCCCCGCACAGGCCACCGGGCCGTCCACCGTCACCAGCTTCTCCGGCCGCAGGTTTACCGCAGGGAACCGGTGCCGTAACACCTCACTGAAGCCCCAGTGCGTCGTTGCCTCCCGCCCGTCCAGCAGCCCCGCCTCGGCCAGTAAAAACGCTCCGGTACAGTTACTCGCCACCCGAACATCGTCCCCGGTGGTACGCTCAAACTCTCGTAGCCAATTAATCAGCGCCGCATTTGCCGCCAATACCGTGTCAATAGGTGCGCCAATCGTGGGAATCATCACCAGCTCATCCGCCGCCGGCAGGCTTGTCTGCCAACTGCCGTCAGCGATAATCGAAACCCCGTTGATACACCGGCACGGCGTGCCGTCTTCGGTCAGCAGCCGGGTTCTAAACAACGGCTGCGGCGGTTGACCATGAATCCGCGCCCAGGTAACCCCCGCCAGCCGGAACAGATCAATAACCCCTGTAATAGCGCTGGCAAGCGCGCCATCGAAGCCAATGATGGTGACGGTTTTCAAAGTGTCCATGCTCCTGTTCAATCGGCTTTTGCTGATCGGCAAACGCAACAGCAGGTGACGGAGGCAGGCAGCCCCTTCCAGAAGTGTGCGCAGCAGGGATGCTGCGCCCAAGCCCCCACGGATGGGTTCACGGCGTCTTCTGGAAGGGGCTGCCTGCCTTCGGCACCGGCACGCCGTTCTCCGAATCCGAAGTTGGCGGAATCCACCAAAAA